>JBAXHK010000453.1:0-1503 GCA_037138935.1 Actinomycetes bacterium | reverse complement strand
ATAGGCGCCGCCAGGTGTTCGCGGTAGACGGCGCAAAACCTTGCGGCTCGCCTTCGGTATGCTCCGGCTCACGATATATCGTCGAATGCGAGGTTCTCGGTAGCGACAGCTACATCACTTGTACTGCAGGCGTGGGTGCCCGTGTTTATCTGTGGTAGTTATAGGTGCCGCACCAAAATTCTTACGGCCCTGAGCATTACAGTCCTGCTCGCTGGCTGCGGAAGAGACGCGGTCATCTCCGACTCGGTCTCTACCTCGCATCCCGCGATCGATGGCAAAGAAGTGCCTGTTAATCCGAGCACAGCAGAAACCAATCCGAAACCGGAAGCTGATTCCGATCCGCTCCAAGCTAGTTTCACAGAGGTAAGTTCCTCCATCCCAGGAGATGTGGGCGTGGCCATCGCTGATGCAGATGGCGTTCGTTCCTTTGGAAATTGGAAAGAGGGACCCGCTTGGTCGACCATAAAAGTTCCGCTAGCCATAGCCGGCCTTCGTCATTCGCGCGACGCCGCAGCCCCACTCGTCCCCTTAGCCATTAAGGATTCTGACAACGATGCGGCTGAGACAATCTGGGTACAGTTAGGTGACTCCCGGCAAGCCGCCCAAGCAGTTCAAGCTGTCCTGAAGGACGGTGGCGATCCACACACTGCTGTGCAGTCAGAACGCGTAAGACCAGAGTTCACCGCGTTCGGTCAGACCGTCTGGCCGGCCGAAGACCAGGCACGCTTTGCTGCGAATATTCCATGTCTAGACGCCAGCAAGGCCGTCCTTGAGGACATGCATCACTTAGCTGGTAATCAGCAATGGGGCTTGGCCCTGCGCGATGATTCAGCAGCAAAAGGCGGTTGGGGGCCTTCCGAGAACGGTCACTACTTAGTGCGCCAACTAGCCGTCGTAACGACTTCGACCGGCACCCTAGGGTTCGCTCTTACCGCCGCTCCCGCGGACGGCAAACTTGACACCGGGATCGATGCGATTGGGCAGCTAGCCACATGGGTAAATGCACACATGACGGGATTACCGGGATTGAAATGTGCTGCTTAGCAAGTACCGACGGGGCCAGCGCAAAGCAATTCTGGGGCCTGCATTACGTGACCACGCGGCCATAGCGTGGCCCCCAACTACTACGCGTCGATTGCCTTTGCCCTAAATGGCGTGCGTCGACTTCACAGACACGAACATGCCTTTGGCAGAATAATCGCTCACGAACGTCAATCCATACCAACCAGCTTGCACACCCCAGCCGTTGATCTCTTGATTACTCCCGTCAGGAAGGACCGTGGGAGTGCAGCCGCACGATGGGAGGGGACCGAACGAGTTCCACCAGAACCCACCCCATTTAGTGACTCCAGCCAGAGTTGAATAGCCACTGCCCCCTGGCGGCGGTGCGCCTGCAAATCCGTAGTTCGAATCACACAAAACCCTTTCCGGCGTAACATCGCATGCGATTACGCCGAACGGAGCTTGAACGCGAACGCTTGGCGGATCTGCCCGCGCAACACC
>JBAXHK010000452.1:0-1504 GCA_037138935.1 Actinomycetes bacterium | reverse complement strand
AACTGGCAAGACATGTAGATCCGGTGCATCGCCAAGCAGGTCCACAACTTCAAAGGCACCAGTCTTCTGGCCTTCAATGCGATACGGATTAACTGAGTTAACAAGTGCCACTGGATAATCAGTTGCGAGATCGCGAGCCAAAGTTAAACAATCATCGAAGTTTCCATTTACTTGCAAGATGGTTGAATTATGCGCAATTGCTTGTGCCAATTTACCCATTGCGATCTTGCCCTCAGGAACTAACACCGCACAACCCATGCCAGCCTTTACCGCGTAGGCCGCAGCACTCGCCGAGGTGTTACCGGTAGAAGCACAAATAACAACTCGCGCACCAGCTTCCGCGGCTTTAGAAATTGCCATCGTCATACCGCGGTCTTTGAAGGATCCGGTCGGGTTTGCGCCCTCGTATTTCAGCCAAACCGAGCAACCGGTTATTTCACTCAATACGCAGGCGTAAACAAGGGGTGTACCACCTTCGCCCAAGGTGATAACTGGAGTTGCCGCACTTACCGGCAATCGGTCGCGATACTCCGCAATTAATCCGCGCCACTGTTGCACCATTACTACTCCCCGGCCTCGCCTTCGACACGCATGACTCCAACCACGCGCTTTACGTTCGCGAGTTCACGAAGTTGATCCACGGTGGCCCGCAAATCAGCATCCCTAGCCAGGTGCGTGCGAACGAGTAAACCGGCTTCGTCGCCATGGCCGTCTTGACGCACAACTTGAATACTTACTCCGTTATTAGCGAACGCGGCGGCAATGCCAGCGAGTACCCCGGGGCGATCAGCAACGTCAAGATTGACGTAGTAACGAGTCATGGCATCACCGATTGGCAGGGGCACTAACTTTGAGTAGGTGCTTTGCCCAGGGCCGCGACCACCGGTTAGCCGATTACGGGCTGCAGCCACTACATCACCAAGCACCGCACTAGCTGTTGGCGCTCCCCCAGCGCCTCGGCCATAGAACATCATTTGACCAGCAGATTCTGCCTCAATGAAAACCGCATTGAAGGCACCGCGCACACTGGCTAGCGGGTGATCACGCGGCACCATCGAGGGGTGCACCCGCACAATCACGCCTTCGTTATCGCCTTTGATCTCCGCGACAGCAAGTAACTTGATAACAAAACCCATTTGCTGCGCTGCACGGATGTCGGCCGCCGTAACTTTTGAAATTCCCTCGCAGTAGACGTCGTCAAGGGTGACTTTTGTGTGGAAGGCCAACTCGGCAAGGATCGCGGCTTTAGCCGCTGCATCGTGACCATCGATATCAAGTGACGGATCAGCTTCTAGATAACCAAGTTCAGCCGCCTCGGCAAAAACTTCGTCATAATCGGCGCCTTCTTCGTCCATCTTGCTCAACATGAAGTTGGTGGTGCCGTTGACGATGCCCATCACCTTGGTGACCCGGTCACCCGCAAGTGACTCACGCAGTGGACGTAGCAGCGGGATCGCCCCTGCGACCGAAGCTTCGAAGTAGAGATCGACACCATGCTTAGCTG
>JBAXHK010000451.1:0-1516 GCA_037138935.1 Actinomycetes bacterium | reverse complement strand
TCTGGACATTGGAAGTGGGGCACATTTCGAGCGGGATCCGACGATCGCGCACATACGCAGCCAGGCGCCCAAGGGAGACCGAGCCATCAGGCTCGACGGTGATGTCGTCGACGATTCGCACTCCGTGCCCGAGCCGGTCAGCGCCGCACCATTGAATGGCTTCCCAGATACTGGGTAGGCCGAACGCTTCACCGGCATGAATCGTGAAGTGTGCATTCTCGCGACTTAAGTATTCAAAGGCATCTAGGTGACGGGTGGGAGGGTAACCAGCCTCAGCGCCAGCAATATCGAAGCCAACTACCCCTTTATCGCGGTACTCAACAGTTAGTTCAGCAATCTTGCGCCCATGTGATGCGGTACGCAGCGCAGTTAGCAGTACGCCAATTTTAATGTGGTTGCCCTGTGCCGCTGCCGCCCGTTGCCCATCTGCGAAACCTGCAAGCACGGCTTCGACTACCTGCGCTTCATCCAAGCCTTTTTCAACGTGCAGTTCAGGCGCGAAGCGAACTTCGGCGTAGACCACGCCATCGGCAGCCAGATCAATCGCGCATTCAAGCGCCACTCGGCGCAGCGCCTCTTCGGTCTGCATAACAGCGACGGTGTGGGCGAAGGTTTTTAGATAGCGCTCCAAGGAACCGGAGTACGCCGACTCGGTGAACCACCGAGATAAGGCCTCAGGATCGGTGGCCGGTAGTTCGGTGTAACCCTGCTCCGCGGCCAACTCCAAGATTGTTTGAGGCCGCAGCCCGCCATCTAGGTGGTCATGCAGGAGGACTTTAGGGGCGCGCAGAATTAGGTCTTCAGGGACCGGAGAAAACGTGCCGGCATCCATCACCATGTAGTGAATCTAGTACAACTACTTTTACTCAAACGCCAGAGGTGGCGATTGAACAGCTGACCTGGCTATCTGCTTCAATCAGGGGTGGTCAGCATCGTGTTCGGTCTTGCGACCGCAGTTTTCTTCGCCGCTGGCTCCCTCACCGCATCGAGGGCATCAAGGCTTATCGGTGCTTACTCCACCGTGGCCTGGGCCATGCTCTTCGGGCTTATCATCACTATCCCGTTGGTATTGATCGCCGGAACCCCCAGCGGACTTGCGGGCACCAACTCGCTCTGGTGGGCGGCCTCTGGCGTCGGCAACGTCACCGGGTTGGTACTAGCTGCCAGCGCGTTCAGAGTTGGCAAGGTTGGGGTCATCGCACCGATTCTCGCCACCGAAGGCGCCATTGCCGCGACCATCGCCGCCATTTTGGGCGAGTCGATTGCACCACTTGCTGCCTTCGTCCTTCTAGTCATTGTTGGCGGAGTCAGCCTGGCCGCCATGGGCAAGGACCCGGCACCCATCCCTAACGAGAGACCGGTGCGGGCGGGTGTTCTGGCCACCTGCGGCGCACTAGCTTTCGGAGTCGCTCTGTACGCCACCGGCAATCTCAGTGACGAACTGCCCATCGCGTGGTTGCTGCTACCTGCTCGATCCGTCGGAGTCGTCGCACTTTTCATTCCGCTACTTCTGCTA
>JBAXHK010000450.1:0-1531 GCA_037138935.1 Actinomycetes bacterium | reverse complement strand
CTTGCCCCGGGCTTCAGCTTTCGCGAAAGTTTTGCCGTCGAAAACCTTCGCACCGGCCGCGAACCGACCCTGCGGGCTAGAAACGCGAACTAGTTCACCTTTGAAGGATCGCGTGAGCTGCCGGGCTTGCCGATGTATTACATGACCCTCGGGCATTAGTCGAAGATCGGTCCTGAAGTGCGGGTGCGTTTGATTTCATAAAAGCCCGGAGTTGCAGCGACCAATAGCGTGCCGTCCCAAAGCCGGCCGGCCGCCTCGCCTTTCGGCGCTGGGGTGACAACCGGCCCAAAGAAGGCCACCCGGCCACCATCTGGGCCCAGAACGCTAATAACCGGGGTACCTACTTCTTCACCAACGAGGGTGATTCCGCGGCCATGGCTGGCCCGTAATTGCTCATCAACCTTCGTCGTCTTCCCCACGCCCGCAAGCTCCGCTGGCAGACCTACTTCAGCGAGTGACTCGGCGATGATCACTTCGTAATCCTTGCGCTGCTGAAGGTGAATACGGGTGCCGATGGCGGTGTAGAGCGGCAAAACTACCTGGTCGCCGTGCTCCAACTGGGCGGCGATGATGACACGGACCGGCGCCCATGCGGCGGCCATCAACTCCACATACTCCGGCGGGACATCCCGGCCCTCATTTAAAACCGCCAGGGACATGACATTCCAGTTCACCTGGACCTCGCGTACCCGCTCTACCTCGAGCATCCACCTTGAAGTCATCCACGCCCAAGGGCATACGGGATCGAACCAGAAGTCAGCCGTTGTAATCATGGGTGAGACCTTAGTGGAAGGATCAGGGTATGACTGGTACCGAGAACATCACTAGGGCGCAGGCGCAGGAGCGCGCACGCCTGATTGAGTCCCGCTCCTACGACGTCACGGTCGACCTAACCGGCGACACTTTGTTCACTTCGGTGACAAGAGCGACTTTCGGGTGCCGCACCCCCGGTGCCGACACCTGGATCGACCTCATCGCGCCACGGGTCCACTCCGTGGTGCTAAACGGAACCAGCCTGGACGCCAGCCAGGTCTTTGACGGTTACCGCATTCAATTACCAAATTTGCTGGCTGAAAACGAGGTGGTGATCACCGCCGACTGCGCGTACATGAACACCGGTGAAGGCCTCCATCGATTCGTGGATCCAGTTGATAACGAGACTTACCTCTACACGCAATTCGAATCTGCTGATGCCCGCAGGATGTTCGCCTGCTTCGAGCAACCTGATCTGAAAGCGGCCTTCGCGCTCACCGTTACCGCCCCTTCGCACTGGAAGGTGATCAGCAACTCCCCCAGCCCTGATCCTGAGATGATCACGCCCGCCACTTCGCGCTGGACCTTCGAGGCCACACCGCGCCTGTCGACTTATATCACCGCGTTAGTGGCCGGGCCTTACCACGAGGTTCGGGATTCATACACCGGAACTTTTGGCACCTACCCGCTCGGGATCTTCTGCCGAAACTCACTCGCGCAGTTCTTGGACCCCGAAGACATCTTCGACCTAACCAAAGCCGGTTTCGAATTCTTCGAG
>JBAXHK010000449.1:0-1536 GCA_037138935.1 Actinomycetes bacterium | reverse complement strand
ATCGGGGGAGTGCTAGTCGGAGACTTAATCTGCTTCGAGGTCTCTGATGACGAGGTGGTGAACGCCTTAATCGCTGGTGGCGCCGAGGTGATCACGGTACAAACAAATAATGCGACATTTGGTGGGTCAGCCCAGCCAGAGCAACAACTTGAGATCGAGCGACTACGTGCAATCGAGACCGGGCGAACGGTGGTGGTTGCAGCAACCACTGGGGTTTCGGCCTTCATCAGCCCAAGTGGTGAGGTGCGAGCTGTAATGCGACAGGGTGAGGTTGGCTCACTTGTTGCCTCGGTGCCCCTTACCGAAGGGCGCACTTTATCGGGTCGGATGGGCGCCGCCCCTGAAGTTTTGCTGTCCGTCCTTGGGGGGCTAGCAATTCTCGCCGGAGTCATTATCAGTATCCGGCGGCGCAGCCGCCGCACCCCAGAACATATGGTTGGCGCGTGACGTTCGAGGACCTAGGCCGCATCGTTGTGATAATCCCAACCTTCAATGAGTGCGAGTCACTAGCGGCCATCGTGGCACGGGTTCGGACTTCAGTGCCCGAAGCCGATATTTTGGTCATTGATGACAATTCACCGGACGGCACCGGAGATATTGCAGATGGTTTGGCGGCCGATGACTCTAATTTGCACGTAATGCACCGACTTGGCAAGGAGGGCTTAGGAGCGGCTTATCTTGCCGGTTTTTCTTGGGCTCTCCAGCACGATTATGCGGTTGTCGTGGAGATGGACGCCGACGGCTCACATCAACCGGAGCAACTGCCTCGACTTCTTACGGCACTTCGTGGAGCTGACTTAGTGCTGGGCTCGCGCTGGATCGCGGGCGGTGGTACCGAGAATTGGTCAAAGAGCCGCGAGATTCTTTCGCGCGGTGGCAACTTCTACACCCGCACGATGCTCGGCGTCCCACTGCGTGATGCCACCGGCGGCTACCGGGCATTCCGCGCTGACACACTGCGCAAACTTGATCTGCATAATGTGGCATCGCAGGGTTATTGTTTTCAAGTCGACCTAGCCTGGCGGGCAGTGCAGCGGGGCCTTATTGTCACCGAAGTTCCGATTACTTTTGTTGAGCGCGCTGTTGGCACAAGCAAGATGAGCCAACGGATTGTCGTCGAGGCTTTATGGCGGGTAACGGTCTGGGGATTCGATGATCGAGTGACACGATTTAGACGCACCGCCCAAAAGAAGCGACTCCTCAGCCGCACCCAAAAGGACTAGGTGTCGATATGCGTTGGCGGTTGCTTCTGTTCGGTTATCCGCTACTTGAGATCATTGCAGCCTGGGCGGTTGCGCAACTTCTCGGCTGGGGCTGGACGCTGCTATTGCTTATTGCGGGTATCCCAATTGGTGTTTATGTAATGCGCCGAGCTGGATCAGCCGCCTTCACCAGCGTGCGACAGGCCGCTAACAGCGGTGGCCTACCGCCGGGGGAGGCTGGATCACATTCACTAACGTTCATCGCCGGGTTGCTCATCACCATCCCGGGATTTTGTACCGATCTCTTGGGTCTCGTGCTCTTGATACCACCCAT
>JBAXHK010000448.1:0-1547 GCA_037138935.1 Actinomycetes bacterium | reverse complement strand
CTCTCTCCCCGGGCGCTTGTCATCATGAGGTATTCAAGAACTAGTCAGCAGGCAGCGCGGAAAGATCACTCGGTACCGGCCCGATGGCTAACTTGGTGGCATCCCAAGTACCAAACCGCGGGCTAACTTCGGTTCCGACGACCATGCTGGTTTCAACGATAGCCGCAACCACGGCATCGCTTTGACCTTGAATATCGGCGCTTGGTGCGAGTGCTTGGCCGAGCATTTGTGCCAAAACGTTGGTGCGAACAAACGCCTCAATCTGCGAGGGGGCGACATTACGTTGCAGTAATAGATTTTGGACCTCAGCCTCACTCCCGGCTTGCTGCACATATCCCTGCAAAGTGCTGTCAATGGCACCTTGAGTCACCGTGATGCCTTTCTGGGCAGCGAGTACGTTGACGAGCTCACTGGTCACCAGCCGATTTAGTACCGCGCTGATGAGGGCCGCGTCAGACGTGTTCGGTGATTTCTGCTGCGCGACCAACACCTCTTGAACGTTGCTCGTAAGAGTCTGCTCGGAGATTCGAGTATCGCCAACAACCGCTGCGGCCCCTGCTGTTGCTGCGCCACAGCCGGTCAAGGTTAGGCCGGCGACCACCGCGCCCGAGATGACTGCACTGACAAACGCTAGGCGGATCCGATCGGTTCGCACTTAATCTCCGAAACTTGGGTTGGGCAGGGCTTGGGCAGGATTTGGCTAAGGCTTTGGTAACACGGTGTTGATTAGTTCTGCCGCCCAGTCAAGAAGGGCGGTGTCGCGAACCGGTTGCCCACCCATCGGGGCGGTCATCGGCCGCGGCACCACGATCGTACGGACCGCCCCCCTGATCAATGTTCCTGGGTACAGGCGTTCAAGCCGCAGCTGGGCCGACTCGGGTAACTCAACCGGGTGGAAGCGCACTTTGGGCCCCTGAACCACCACCTCGGTCAGGCCCACCGCCCGCGCGAGCGCCCGGAACCTTGCCACCGCGAGCAGGGCCGCCACTGGGTCGGGGAGCGGGCCGAACCGGTCGGTTAACTCAATGGCAACTTCGTCTACTGCAGCATCGGTGGTCGCATCAGCCAGGCTCTTGTAGGCGGCCAACCGCAATCGCTCCTGCGGGACAAACTCATGGGGAATGTGCGCGTTGATCGGTAGTTCAACCCGGACTTCCGCAAAATCCTGCTCGGTCTGACCCCGATGCTCAGCCAGCGCCTCCCCAACCAGTCGCACATACAGGTCAAAACCCACATCGGCGATGTGCCCACTTTGCTCACCACCGAGTAAGTTGCCGGCACCTCGGATCTCCAGATCCTTCATCGCGATGCGCATTCCCGAACCCAAATCGGTGTTCTGGGCGATCGTGACCAAGCGCTCATGGGCGGTCTCGGTCATTGGCTTATCTGCGTTATACAGGAAGTAGGCGTAGGCCCGCTCACGCCCGCGACCAACTCGACCGCGCAATTGATGTAACTGCGACAAGCCGAAGGTGTCGGCCCGATCCACAATCAGCGTGTTCGCGTTGGCGATATCAATACCTGACTCCACGATGGTGGTGCAGACG
>JBAXHK010000447.1:0-1554 GCA_037138935.1 Actinomycetes bacterium | reverse complement strand
CTGTTGCCCTGGGGCACGCGCCACAAGTCGCCAGAGTAATTCGCGCTGCCGCACTTGATGTCTCGGAACGCCCCTATGTTCGTGCAGTGGAAATCCAAGGTGTGCCAAGGCGGAAGGTCATGTATTCCGAGATCCTGCCCAACCTTGTGACGCCGTTGATGGTAGAAGCGGGCTTACGCATGACCTACTCCATCGTGGTCATGGCAGGTCTGGCATTCCTAGGATTTGGGCAGGCTCCACCCGATCCCAACTGGGGCATCATGATCAATGAGAATCGGGTAGGCCTTCAGAGCAACCCGTGGGCGGTTGTGGTCCCAGCATTGTTGATCAGCCTTCTCACCATCGGAACAAACACGTTCACGGATGCAGTCGCGCGGGTAGCCATCGGCGTTGAACGGCAGCCCGTCGAGTTGACGACAGTCGTGGCCGGAGGGCAGGAGTGAGCATCTCGATTCCGCGGCTCCGAGTTGATGGGCTTCGCATTTGTCGCTCGGGCACCACAATCGATGTGGCGAGCGATGTCAGCTTCTCCGTGACAGCGGGTGAAGTTCTCGGACTGGTGGGCGAATCTGGCTCAGGCAAGACCTCCGTTGCCTTGGCACTGCTGGGCTATGCGCGACGCGGCCTAATGATCTCGGAAGGCACTGTCGCACTTGACGGAGTCGACATCCTCACGTTGTCGGATCGAGAGTTACGCGGTATCCGCGGCAAGGCTGTGGCCTATGTCCCGCAGGACCCCAGCACCGCGTTGAACCCCAGCCTTCGAGTGGGTGTTCAGTTGCGCGAGGCCTATCGCGCGCACGCACCCGACCAGAACGGTGCCGAACTGCGGATCAGTGAGTTACTCGACGAAGTGGGCCTGCCGGCGACCCCCGAGTACCTTTCCCGCTACCCACACCAGTTGTCAGGTGGGCAGCAGCAGCGGATTGCCTTGGCCATCGCTTTCATGTGGCGACCGTCGCTCATCGTTCTTGACGAGCCAACCACTGGATTGGATGTCTCGACCCAGCGACTTGTTCTCGAGACGGTGACAAGTCTGTGTCGGGCGCACGGAGTCGGAGCGGTCTTCGTTAGCCACGACCTCGCTGTGGTGAGCGGTCTCGCGACTTCAGTCGCTGTCATGTACGCCGGAAGGATCATTGAGCACGGGCCAACCGAACGGGTCTTCGGAGCTCCCTCGCATCCGTACACACGCGGATTGATCGAAGCCCTGCCATCCGCTGAATTCGCTCAGGAGCTCCGCGGTATCGAAGGTCAACCACCGCAGCCAGGTGGGCGTCCACCCGGCTGTTCCTTTGCCCCGCGTTGCTCACTTCGGGTTGCTCGATGCGACACCGAGCTTCCGGGGGAAGTGGTTCATGACGGACGCTCGGTTCGGTGCTTCAGGGCAACGGAACTCGTCGCTTCGCACGCACGTATCTCGATCCAGGAGTCCCCCGAAACCCAGGAGTCCCCCGAAACAGTGGTGACTCCGATTATTGAGGTGGAAGGGGTGCGCGCCAGGTATGGCTCGGCAGAGGTCCTGAACGGAGTGTCGTTTGTCGTACCTTCGAA
>JBAXHK010000446.1:0-1561 GCA_037138935.1 Actinomycetes bacterium | reverse complement strand
TGGGCCCGATCGCCCCGATGCCACCGCCCACCAGGTGCCCGCCGCGCTCATTGCGGAAAACCCGGCACTTGGGGTGCTCGGGGTCGACCTCGAAATGGCCGCCGCCACCGCTGGGTTGGACCTACTGCACTCTCACACTTGGTACACCAATTTTGCCGGGCACACGGGCGCCCTGCTGCACGGTGTGCCCCATGTTCTGACCGCTCACTCCCTTGAACCTCGTCGCCCCTGGAAGCAAGAGCAACTCGGCGGCGGGTACCGAGTTTCGTCGTGGGTTGAGAGCACCGCCTACGCCAGCGCCGATGCCATCATCGCCGTCAGCAATGGCATGCGCGCCGATGTGCTGAGCACCTACCCTTTTGTCGACCCAGCGAACGTCCACGTCATTCACAATGGCATCGACACTGATCTCTACTCACCTACCCCAGACCCCATCGCCCTTACTGAGCTAGGCATCGACGTCACCCGTCCATATGTGCTTTTCGTCGGACGCATAACGCAGCAAAAGGGCCTCGTGCATCTGCTCAACGCGGCCCGCAGTTTTTCCGATGATCTAGTGCTGGTCTTAGCCGCCTCGTCCCCAGACACCGAAGAGATCGCCGCGCAGACCGCACAGGCCGTTGACCAGCTCCGGGCAGCACGCGGTGAAGACAGTGTCGTTTGGCTAAAGGAACAAGTAGCAAGACCTACGTTAATCAAACTTTTTTCCGGTGCACTAGCTTTTGTTTGCTCTTCCATCTACGAACCCCTCGGTATCGTCAACCTAGAGGCCATGGCTTGCCAAACGGCGGTGGTTGCCAGCGCGGTCGGCGGGATCCCAGAAGTTGTGGTTGACGGCCAAACCGGGCTGCTTGTTTCATATGAGGCCCGTGACATTGCTGGATTTGAACGTGACTTCGCAGCAGCGGTGAACTCACTTGTTGCCGACCCATCCCGAGCCACTGCGATGGGTGCAGCCGGTCGCAGCCGGGCCCAATCAGAATTTGGGTGGGCCGCCATCGCCGAACGCACCGTGGCCATTTATCAGCAGGTGCTGAATCGGTGAGCGATCTTGCTGAACCACTGACCGGTATCACACCTGCGAAGCAGCAGCACCCGATGACCGGGTATTTGCTTTATCTGGCGGCAGCATTTCTTTTCGCATTAAACGGGACAGTAGCTAAGTCACTACTGCTTACCGGTATTGAACCTACGCGGTTGTCACAGATTCGAGTGAGTTCTGCATTCCTACTTCTGTTAGTGCTGGTAGCAATCACACGACCAGCTGCTCTGCGAATAACCAAGAAGGAGCTGCCGGTACTACTTGTCTACGGGGTAATTGGTGTTGGCATGACCCAGTACCTCTATTTCGTCGCACTCCAGACCCTGCCCGTCGGTGTCGCCCTGTTAATTGAGTTCACGGCGCCGATTATGGTGGCGCTCTGGTTCCGATTCGGCATGAAGCAGGCGACCCGAAAATCAGTTTGGATAGCTCTCGTCCTGGCTTTAACCGGGTTGGCAATGGTTGCTCAAGTCTGGCTTGGGTTCACGCTCAGTGCGGTCGGAGTCACCGCCGGCTTCG
>JBAXHK010000445.1:0-1569 GCA_037138935.1 Actinomycetes bacterium | reverse complement strand
GCGGTGATTATGGAGACGATCCCTGCCACCTTTGGCTTCCCATTGCCTGCACCTGGTTACCTGCGCAGGGTCAAGGAACTGTGCGAGCAGTACGACGCCCTTTATATCGCCGATGAGGTGCAGACAGGACTCATGCGCACAGGTGAATTGTGGGCAATTACCAAAGAGGGAATCTCACCCGACATCATGGTTAGTGGCAAGGGGATCTCCGGTGGTCTATACCCGATTGCCTGCGTATTGGTTGCGGAGCACGCGGCCGGGTGGTTGACGGAGGACGGCTTCGGGCATATCTCTACGTTCGGCGGTGCGGAGCTTGGGTGTGTGGCAGCGATCAAGTCGCTGGAGATATGCTCGCGGCCGGAGACCCGATCCATGGTCCACTATCTGTCCGACTTTATCGGGCAGGGGCTGCGCCGAATTCAGGCGGACTACCCGGACTGGTTTTTAGGTATTCGGCAGAACGGCTTGGTCATTGGATTGGAGTTCAACGATCCGCAGGGCGCGAAGTATGTGATGCGCCAATTGTACGAAAATGGGGTGTGGGCCATCTTCTCCACCCTTGATCCACGGGTGCTGCAGTACAAGCCCGGCTTACTTTTGAAGCCCGAGATCGCGGAGGAGTTACTGGATCGCACCGAGGTGAGCATTGGCAGGGCCTGGGCCGAAGTCAAGTCATTGCGGGGGCCAAGGTGAGCCAAACGCTGGTCGAAATGCCGATGGAACCGGCGGGGGTGCCGCGGGGGCGAGCCATGGTGGAGCGTGCCACCTGGGCCGCACGGGCATTTGCCACCTACGACATTGACTCGGTGCGACGTATCGCACAAGCGGCCGCGAATGCGGGTGAGAATCATGCGCGGGAGTTTGCTGAGCTGGCAGTGCAGGAAACCGGTTTTGGTGTCGTGGAGCACAAGGTCCTGAAGAATGTGGCGTGCTCAGTAGGTATCTGGAACGCGTACGAGTCCCATGACTACGTCACCCCTACGATCGCCGATGGTGACAAGATTGTTGAAGTTCCGCGACCGGCTGGCGTGATCTTTGCGCTCACGCCATCCACTAACCCCGTGGCGACCGTGTACTGCAAAATCATGCTCGCGTTACTAACTCGCAACGCCATCATCATCTCCCCGCATCCTTTCGCCAAAGGCGTTTGTGCGCGTGCCGCGTACGTCATGCGAGATGCGGCAGTCGCCGCAGGCGCACCTGATGGAGTGATTCAAGTTGTAGAGCAGCCCTCGATTCCCTTGATCAATGCGCTGATGAGTGGTTTTGCCATGGACTGGCGGGGTGTCAAATGATAAGGCTTTCGTCGATCATCCAAAGCTTTGAAGCCGAGTTTCTGTCGACTTATAAGGCCGCGCTGCCCAGCCAGCTTAAAGCCCTGTCTGCGCTGAAGCAGTGTCGCACCACTCAAAGCACGGTAATGTTGGTACAATGTGACGGCTGCGAAAAACAAGTCTTCATCCCGCATTCCTGTGGACATCGCAATTGTCCGCATTGCCAACACTATGAAAGCCAACGAATAAGGATAGATTGTGTGAGCGAAGCGAACCACAATCTTATCCGGTTGTT
>JBAXHK010000444.1:0-1572 GCA_037138935.1 Actinomycetes bacterium | reverse complement strand
ACGCGATGTGCGATACGGGTACGCCGGTGAGAACCACTTAGATGCACCGACCGACGACAGTAATCCCTATTTCTCCTTCGATGAAAGCAAGTGCATCGTTTGTAGCCGCTGTGTGCGTGCGTGCAGTGAAGTCCAAGGCACATTCGCGCTCACCATCGAGGGCCGGGGTTTCAATTCAAAAGTCAGCCCCGGAGGCCTAAATTTCCTTGAGAGTGAATGTGTTTCATGCGGGGCCTGCGTGCAGGCGTGCCCAACATCTACCCTGCAGGAAAAAGCCGTAATTGAACTTGGTATGCCTACCCGAACCGTGCTGACCACCTGCGCCTACTGCGGTGTTGGATGCACCTTCAAGGCCGAAATGCGCGGTGACGAACTTGTTCGAATGGTGCCCTATAAGGATGGTGGGGCTAATGAAGGGCACTCGTGCGTTAAGGGTCGCTTTGCTTTTGGCTACGCCTCCCATCCAGATCGCGTGCTTAATCCGATGATTCGCGAATCCATCACCGACCCTTGGCAGGAAGTAACTTGGGACGAGGCAATCGGTTACGCCGCCAAAAAGCTAAAGGCGATTCAGGCGGAGCACGGTATCGACAGTATCGGCGGCATCACCTCATCGAGATGTACTAACGAAGATGTGTACGTAGTTCAAAAACTTGTGCGCGCCGCATTCGGTAACAACAACGTTGATACCTGTGCCCGGGTTTGCCACTCACCAACCGGTTACGGTCTCAAGAAAACCTTCGGTACCTCAGCCGGCACCCAAGACTTCAAGTCGGTTGAAGAGACCGACGTCATCTTGGTCATCGGCGCCAACCCGACCGACGCCCATCCGGTATTTGGCTCACGCATGAAACGCCGCCTGCGCGCCGGTGCAAAACTGATAGTGGTTGACCCAAGGCGCACCGATCTGGTGCGCTCACCCCACATCGAAGCCGACTATCACCTGCCACTGCAGCCCGGTACCAATGTTGCTGTCGTCAATGCTTTAGCTCACGTAATCTTTACCGAAGGGCTATTCGACGAGGAGTTCGTGGCTAGTCGCTGTGATGACGAGTCATTCGCAGCGTGGGCGGAGTTCATCAACCTGCCTGAAAACAGCCCGGAGTCGGTGGCTAAAGAATCTGGGGTGCCAGCCGAGGAGATAAGGGGTGCGGCCCGACTTTATGCCGCCGGCCCAAACTCCGCGATTTACTACGGGCTTGGAGTTACCGAGCACAGCCAAGGCTCAACGATGGTGATTGGCATGGCAAATTTGGCCATGCTCACCGGCAACATTGGACGCGTTGGCGTTGGCGTGAATCCCTTACGCGGGCAAAATAACGTGCAAGGGGCCTGCGACATGGGTTCCTTCCCGCATGAATTTACCGGCTACCGGCATGTTTCTGACGACACCGTGCGCGAGCAATTCGAGACGCTTTGGGGGCGCGAACTGCAATCGGCCCCTGGGATGCGCATCCCCAATATGCTCGACGCCGCAGTTGTCGGTAGTTTCCGCGGTATTTACATTCAGGGCGAAGACATCGCTCAGTCTGATCCAAATACCACACATGTCACCAATGCACTCGCCGCCAT
>JBAXHK010000443.1:0-1579 GCA_037138935.1 Actinomycetes bacterium | reverse complement strand
GAATACCAGCTTCGACCACCAGTTCGGTTTCGGGGCGCGGAATGAAAACCCCGGGTCCAACCTGGAGCTCAATATGTCGAAAAGCCGCAGTACCTAGTAGGTGCTGTAACGGCACCCTGGAAAGTCTTTTAGTCATGAGCTGCTCTACCCGCACCCGTTGAGCAGCTGTAACCAAATCCTGCAAAATCAAGCGGTTGCGCCGAACCCCGAGTACGAACGCGATAATTTCAGCGGCATCAACATTTGGTGATGGCACCCCTGCCGCCACTAATCGACGTTCGGCGTCGATGAGTACGTCGCGGACGGTGGTTCGACCACCGGTGGTGTGGTCAACATCCCAGCTCACGATGGGGTGTCACCCAATCGCACCGCGTTATCAGCCTCCAAACAGGCATTGATGACGTCGTCGAGATCACCGTCGAGAATCTGGTCTAGGTTGTGTGACTTGTAGCCAACGCGGTGGTCAGCGAGTCGATTCTCGGGGAAGTTGAAAGTGCGAATTCGCTCACTACGATCGACGGTGCGCACCTGTAGGCGGCGCGCATCGGAAGCATCTTGAGCCGCTTGCTCTTGCGCGGCGGCAAGCAGCCGGGCGCGCAGAATTCGCATCGCCTGCTCCCTATTTTGCAATTGACTTTTTTCGTTCTGACAGGAAACGACCACCCCGGTAGGCAGATGGGTAATTCGTACCGCGGAGTCGGTCGTGTTTACGCTTTGACCACCGGGGCCTGATGATCTAAAAACATCGATCCGCAGGTCATTTGGATCAACCACAATGTCGACATCCTCGGCTTCCGGGAACACAAGAACACCAGCGGCCGAAGTGTGGATACGCCCCTGGGATTCAGTCACCGGCACCCGCTGCACGCGATGGACCCCGCCCTCGTATTTGAGCCGGGCATATGGCGCATCACCTGGCTCAGGGTTACCGCGTGCCTTAACCGCCAAAGCCACGTCCTTGTAACCGCCAAGATCAGACTCAACCGCGTCGATAATTTGCGTTGTCCAGCCGCGGCGTTCGGCATAACGCATGTACATGCGCAGCAGATCGGCGGCAAATAGCGCCGATTCTTCGCCACCCTCCCCCGCTTTAACCTCCAAGATGACATCTTTGTCATCAAGTGGATCACGGGGCAACAGCAATCGAGTTAGGTGCTCGGCCGCTGCCTTCTCTCGCTCAATCAAGCCCGGAAGCTCATCGGCAAAGGACTGGTCATCATCGGCTAATTCGGTCGCGGCCACCACATCGTCAGCAAGTGCTGCCCAATCGCGGTAAACCGTGATGATGGGACGCAGTTCGGCATACCGGCGCCCGTACCTGCGAGCGACCGACTGATCTGCGTGCACGGCTGGATCGGCGAGCTTGAGTTCAAGATCGCTGTACTCAACTGAAAGTTCGGCACATGACTCAAACATCAATCCTCCTTCCGAGATGCGCCGCCAAGACCCCCGCTGCCTTTGACCACTTGCAAATAAAACAATCCCGGGCGCCGGTCAGGGACCGACCGCATGACGGGGGAGACACGCGGTCGATCCCGGGCCGGCGCCCGGGATCAGAAGCTAGTTGTCAGCGGACTTA
>JBAXHK010000442.1:0-1582 GCA_037138935.1 Actinomycetes bacterium | reverse complement strand
ATTTGAGCCCGGTGCACCTGATCGCATAACGTGGTTAGCAATCGCGGTGTTGGCTCAGGGCGCATTCAGCGGCCTAGTCTTACTCACTCGCCTTATTCCACCAAGGATTTGCCATCAGCCGGGCGCCATACTTGTGATCCTCGCTGTGTCAGGTGCGGTGCGGGGCCTCGTTATAGATCGGTTGGCCTCCGGCCTGAATCCTGCTGGCTTCGGGGTGCACCCCGTTTACCAAATCCTCACCTCGGCGTTGATGAGCACTGTGTGGATGGGCTGTATCGGCTACCTGATCCAATCGAATAAGGACTACCGTGCGACCTTCACAACCTTGTTTTGGGAAGCCGTTGCGGTGCAGCGTGCACTGGTGGAGGAGCCCGATGGGAGGCGAAGTGACATAGTCGATGAAGTAGCTCGTGCAAGATCAGCGGTTTTGCAGGAACTAGAAGCGATAGACCAATCGCGTGACCCCGGCCGCCAACTTCATGAGGCGGCCGAGATGTTGCACGATGCCGTTGATCAACAAATCCGGCCGCTAAGCCACGAACTTTTCGCTGAAAAAAAGGTAGAGCCACCACCGACCCGGTTTGGGGCATTGCTCTTTGACGCAATCAGCAGCTGGGATCCGCCCTTGCGGATAACGATAGTTTTGCTGGTGGCACTAATCGGTATTGGGTCGGCGCGCTCGGCAGGTCTGGTCATCGGGGTGGAAGTCGCGGCCATATCGGGGCTTTCAGCACTAGTCATACTGCTAATTCGCGCCCGACTTATTAGTAGCTATCCGAGTTGGCGCCCCTGGGTGAGCCCACTCGCGGTGATTGCGCTGCCCATCGCGGCCGGCCTGAGCCTTGAGTTAATAGGGAACCAGCTTCTTGGCATTCGCCCTGATCCCTATGGCGCGATGGTAGTCGCGATTGCAATTCCTATTAGCGTGATCTTTATAACGGCATTGTTCGGTGTACAGGCAGAGCGCAACTTAATCATCGCTAGCCTGCGAATGCGCATCGATATTGGGCAGGTGTATGAGGTCGCAGCGATGCAGGTCAATGCCAAACAAGATGCCCAGCTTGGTACTTATCTGCATCACCGGGTGCAGTCGGAGTTGACTGCAATAGCTCTCCAGCTGGAACAGGCCTCACGTCAGTACGATGATGCTTCAGCGCTTCAGGTGATTAACTCGGCGCGGGAGCGACTATCGCGCACACTTAGTGAAAACGTAGATATTGAGTCGTCCGATGGGCGCGCACGACTAATGCAAATGGTCGAAGACTGGTCCGGGATCGCTGCTATTGAACTTAATTTGCCGAGCGGGGATTTCGGTACCGCAGCGCAATGTGAAAGGGCGGCCTTGATTGCCGATGAAGCAATAGGAAATTCGGTTCGCTCAGGTGGCGCTGGTCAGATCAGCGTGCAAGTGGCGGTGAAAGAAACTTCACTTGTGCTCTCCGTCACCGACAACGGCATTGGGGTTTCACCATCTGCGAAAGGTGGCCTTGGCTCAGCCTGGCTCGACATCAATGCGCCGGGCCGGTGGTCACGTGAATCAACACCAGCGGGCACCACGTTGACCGTTGAAATCAATGATCAG
>JBAXHK010000441.1:0-1582 GCA_037138935.1 Actinomycetes bacterium | reverse complement strand
CGACTTTTCTAGTCGTCATGCGCAGAGTCGACGGCATCACCATTAAGCCAATCAAGACCATGATCAATCACAGCACCACCGAGGTATTTTTCGATAATGTGGTAATCCCTGCTGATGCCCTGATTGGCGAGGCTGGTAAAGGGTTTCGGTACATCCTCGATGGCATGAATGCTGAACGCATCCTGATCGCTTCAGAGTGCATTGGCGACGGCAGGTACTTGCTAGAAAAGGCTGTGGCATACGCGAATGAGCGAATTATTTTCGATCGGCAGATCGGCTCGAATCAGGGCGTCCAGTTCCCCCTTGCCAAGGCGTACGCTCAACTAAGAGCAGCCGACCTAGTGCGCTTTGACGCTGCCGCAAAATACGATGCCGGTGAATCTTGCGCGAGTGAGGCAAATATGGCGAAATTACTTGCCTCCGAAGCATCATGGGCTGCCGCTAATGCCGCAATGGATACCCATGGCGGGTTCGGTTTCGCCGTCGAATATGACATCGAACGAAAATTCAGGGAGACCCGGTTGTACCAAGTAGCACCAATTAACAACAATCTGGTGCTCGCATATCTCGGCCAACATGTTCTTGGGTTACCCAAGTCCTACTAGCCCCCGCACGGACTAGCCGGGGATCAGATCGGCAGGCCGGGGCGATCGACACCAACAATCTGGGCACCGCAAAAGAAGCGGAAAACATCTCGGTCGCCATGGCCGCCGAGGCCACTGCTTCTCCAAAAACTCTGCACTGACTCCGGGCTCAAATCCAGCAGGCTAGTGCCATTTACTTTGACCTCACCGAATCTAATGCTGCGTGCCACCGCCATGGCAGCGTCAATATCTGACCCGAAGACGTATCCTGCTAGGCCATAAGGCGAAGCGTTCGCCAACTCAATAGCTCGTGCAACTGAATCAACCGCGTGTACCGTGACAACCGGCCCAAATAGTTCATCAACGCATATCTCTTCAGCGGCACCGGTAACCACTCGCGGTGGCCAAAACCAGCCTGGTAGGTCAGGTCCAGCTGACACTTGGTGCACGGTCGCGCCACCTTGTACGAGTTCATCAATCCGGGCTTGAAGTTGATCACGATGATCTCGATGTGAAAGCGGGCCCATTACTGCATCGGAATCGTCATGGGCGCCGATGGTTACGTCTTCAAGTTCGGAAAGCAGGGCGGCCACTAAATCCTGCTCGAGGGCTGGCGGTACGAAAATCTTGCCCGGCCCCTCACACCACTGCCCATTTAGTTTGGTCATGCCGGTGGCGATGCTCTTTGCCGCCGCACCAAGATCTGCATCGGGCATGATTATCACCGGGTTATTGCCGCCGAGTTCGAGCTGCACGGCTTTGAAATCCTCGGCCGCCGCCCTGGCAATAGCGCGCCCCGTAGCCACCGAACCTGTAAATGAAACACATCTGATACGCGGGTCAGTCGTTAATTGGATACCGACATCAGCACCGCCATGTACCAACTGAAATACGCCGTCAGGTAGCCCCGCTGCCGCTATTGCCTCGGCCAGTACATTGCAGCCAAAGGGGGCCCGCTCCGGCGGTTTTAGAATCACCGGCGCACCGGCCGCTAGGGC
>JBAXHK010000440.1:0-1585 GCA_037138935.1 Actinomycetes bacterium | reverse complement strand
TGAAGGATTCGATGTATTTGTGCAGGAAGTTATCGCGGCTATGACCACCGCGCCATGGCCGATAACTACCGGCTCTCCGGCCAGGGAGACGTCGACCTTAGTGTCAGGGGACTTCGTGTAGTCAACCAAGGCCGCGCCAAACATCGCTTTAGCGTCAATAAGCGGCACTCGGTCTTGCGGGCGCTTTGGCCCCGCCAGGCTCGGCCCCACGGTAGCCAAATCCAATTCAATATATTCAGAATAATTAGGTTCACAATTCGGGTCGTGCCACATGCCTTGAGCTTTCGCGTACTCGGCAACTAGTGCACATTGCTGTTCGCTTCGCCCGGTCAGGCGCAGGTACTCCATGGTCATTTCGTCAATCGGGAAGATCGCAACAGTGCTGCCGTACTCGGGGCTCATATTTCCGATAGTTGCGCGATTCGAAAGTGGGACGGCACCAACTCCTTCGCCAAAGAACTCGACGAACTTGCCGACCACCCCATGGATTCGCAGCATCTGGGTAATTGTCAAAACCAGATCGGTGGCGGTGGCACCCTGCGGAAGCTCACCCCGCAATTTGAAACCAACGACACGTGGGATCAACATCGACACCGGCTGGCCCAGCATTGCGGCCTCCGCCTCAATGCCACCGACACCCCAGCCGAGAACTCCCAGCCCATTGACCATGGTGGTGTGCGAATCAGTGCCGACGACGGTATCCGGGTACGCCTGGCCGCCTCGGGCCATTACGACATGGGCCAAATACTCAATATTCACCTGATGGACGATGCCCGTACCAGGTGGCACCACCTTGAACTCATCGAATGCACTTTGGCCCCAACGTAAAAACTGGTACCGCTCGCGATTGCGTTCGTATTCAAGTGCAACATTGCGTGATTCAGCGTCTGGAACCGCGAAGAAATCAGCAATTACCGAGTGGTCAATTACCATTTCAGCGGGAGCGAGTGGCTCAATTCGTGACGGATCGCCGCCAAGTTCAGCAACCGCCTCTCGCATTGTCGCGAGGTCAACCACCACCGGCACACCGGTGAAATCTTGCATGATCACGCGTGCCGGCGTGAAAGAGATTTCTTGGTTTGGTTCAGCATCGTGATCCCAAGCACCAAGTGCTCGGATCGTTTCGGCCGTGACATTGGCGCCATCTTCGGTGCGCAGGAGATTCTCGAGGAGGACTTTGTGGGTGTAGGGCAGTTTCTCAGAGCCGGGCACCGCATCGATGGCAAAAATTTCGTATTGCTGCCCACCCACGGTCAGGACTCGCTTTGCTCCAAAACTGTTCATACTCACTTGGACCTCCGAAAGTTATCTTGACGTCAAGATATCTGATCGTGACCCGGGATGGGCACCAGGGTGGCTACCACTTCGACGTGGTGCGTCATTGGAAAAGCATCAAAACCGGTAATTTTGTCCAGCCGATAACCAAAGGTGGAAAAGATCTCAACATCACGTGCGAGGGCTACTGGATCACAAGCTACATAGACCACCACACGGGGTTCTTGGGCGGCAATTTGCCGAGCTATGACCGGCCCGACGCCGGTGCGCGGTGGGTCAAGGCCCACCCCCGATACCAGCCCGCGGTCAG
>JBAXHK010000439.1:0-1599 GCA_037138935.1 Actinomycetes bacterium | reverse complement strand
GCCGCCATGGAGCTGGTAATCGTGCAAGATCTCTTCATCAATGAGACCGCTGCCTTCGCCCATGTCTTCCTCCCGGGTACCTCTTTCCTGGAGAAGGACGGAACATTCACCAATGCCGAGCGACGCATAAACAGAGTGCGCCCAATCATGGCAAGCCGTACCGGGAAGTCAGAGTGGGAAGTCACCTGCGATCTCGCAAAAGCCCTCGGTTATCCGATGCACTACAACAATGCATCCGAGATCATGGATGAAATAGCCCAGATCACCCCGACCTTTACCGGGGTCTCGTTCGCGAAACTAGATGAATTGGGCAGCATCCAATGGCCTTGCAATGCCGAGCACCCCGAAGGCACACCGACAATGCACGTTGGTGAATTCACCCGCGGTGAGGGTCGGTTCATTGAAACCCCTTACATGCCTACCCCTGAGCGCTCGACAAGGCGGTACCCGCTACTCCTCACCACGGGCCGCGCCGTGAGCCAATACAACGTCGGCGCACAAACGAGGCGGACCGCAAATGTGATTTGGCAGTCCGAAGACTTTTTGGATATTCATGAATCAGACGCAGAACTCAGGGGAGTAGCCGATGGCACCTGGGTCGAACTCGCCAGCCGCGTCGGAAAGACTAAATTGCGCGCGCGAATCTCTGAGCGAGTGCCTCCCGGCGTCGTCTACACGACTTTTCACTTCCCCATCAGCGGAGCCAACGTGGTTACCACCGAGTATTCCGATTGGGCCACCAACTGCCCGGAGTACAAGGTCACGGCTGTCGAAGTGCGGCCAACTCTCGAAGCCGGTGGAGTTGCCTCAGCCCACGAACTCGGCCTAGAAGAACTGCATACGGATGTTCACGAGGACGCAACAGCAACCTTGGTGCGCATGGCAAATGAGATCACCTCGAACTGCAGCCACCTCCACCAATTGGCGGCGATCGAGGCGGTTTCCACCCATCTAAGGATGTTCTGGACCCCGCAAATGATCGAGGACCTAACCACCTACGCGAAGGCCCACCCCGAAGACCTGCAGGATGTGGCGTTAGTCGCTATTGGGCAAGTTCCGACTGCCGTGTTGATCTGACTCCACTACGCTCAGCACCTAACGCTGTTGCTAACTGGATTCATTTCTGCATGGAGGTACCGTGCTTCTTCGCGCTGTTGTCGGAGTAATACTGACGATCGTCCTTCTCGGGCTGGCCGCTAAGCGCGGGTTATTCCTCTATACGCTGGTGGGCACCGGCAAAGCGGCGGTGGGCCGTACGAAGAATGCGCCCCGCCGAGTTGAGGCCGAGGCAACCGAGGTACTTGGGCAGCGCAAGTTACTTAAATGGGCGGTGCCTGGGGTTGCGCACGTATTCGCGTTCTGGGGTTTCTTGGTTCTCGGCCTCACGATCCTGGAGGCCTATGGCGCCCTCTTCATGGCTGACTTCGCCATACCAGTGGTCGGAAGTTGGGCGATTATTGGTTTCTTAGAAGACCTATTCGGGGTTTTAGTTCTCGTGGGCATTGGTTTGTTCGCGATTATTCGCCTGACCAATAACCCAGCCAAGGACGGACGCGACTCCAGGTTTTACGGCAGCCATACCAGGGGTGCCTGGCTTAT
>JBAXHK010000438.1:0-1602 GCA_037138935.1 Actinomycetes bacterium | reverse complement strand
CTAGTACGCGCTTCAAATCCTTCGGCATGATCTTGGTGAATCGGTCACCACTTGCCGACCAATCCTCAAGTAGCAATCGTGCCACCTGAGATTGCGTAGCCTCAAAATGGTCACGAATCATCAATTGCAACTCGGCTAAATCTCCGACCGAGAGTGGATCAAGATCGACCATTTCGGGGTTAACCATCCCCGGCAGTAGATCCAAGACATACCCGATACCGCCGGACATCCCAGCGCCCAGGTTGCGTCCGGTACTACCCAAAACCACTACGCGGCCACCTGTCATGTATTCGCAGGCATGATCGCCAACACCTTCGACTACCGCGGTTACCCCCGAGTTACGGACACAAAAGCGTTCACCGACTCGTCCGCGCAGAAAGATCTCACCGCTGGTGGCGCCATATCCAATTACGTTTCCTGCGACGATGTTCGACTCGGCCACAAATGTGGCTTTGGGGTCCGGATGCACCACAATTCGCCCACCTGAAAGCCCCTTGCCAACATAGTCATTAGCATCTCCGATCAGGCGAAGGGTTACCCCTGCTGGGATAAAAGCCCCGAAGGATTGCCCAGCCGAACCCACAAATGTCAAGTCGATTGTCCCATCGGGTAACCCCGCACCACCGTATCGACGTGTCACCTCCGACCCCAACATCGTGCCGACAGTTCGATTGACATTGCGTATTGGCAAGTGAGCCCGCACCGGCTCGGCACGCTCCAACGCTGGCGCGCAAAGTGAAATTAATTCAACATCCAGGGCCCGGTCTAATCCGTGGTCCTGTAAAACCTGCTGGTGGCGCGGTGCACTTGAATCGCCATCAGGCACATACAAAATAGGCTCGAGATCAAGGCCAGCCGTCTTCCAATGCTCGACAGCATTTTCGATATCCAATAACTCAGCGTGACCGACCGCTTCTAATAATGTGCGAAAACCCAGTTCAGCTAGGTACTCGCGTACTTCTTCGGCGATGTACTCGAAGAATGTCTCGACGAACTCCGGCTTACCCGTGAAGCGCTCACGGAGAATTGGATTCTGGGTCGCAACGCCGACCGGGCAGGTGTCGAGGTGACAAACCCGCATCATCACACACCCCATTACGACAAGTGGAGCAGTCGCAAATCCGAATTCCTCCGCACCGAGTAGCGCAGCAATAACGACATCGCGCCCAGTCTTCAGCTGACCATCTGTTTGAACAACAATCCGGTCTCTAAGCCCATTCAACATCAGAGTTTGCTGCACCTCCGCCAGACCCAACTCCCACGGTGAACCCGAATGCTTGAGTGAGGTAAGTGGCGAAGCACCGGTGCCCCCATCATGACCAGAAATCAGCACCACATCAGCGTGCGCTTTAGCAACCCCAGCAGCAACAGTGCCCACGCCAATTTCGGACACCAACTTCACGTGAATACGAGCTCGTGGGTTCGCGTTCTTCAAGTCATGGATCAATTGCGCGAGATCTTCAATTGAATAGATGTCATGGTGCGGTGGCGGTGAAATCAGGCCCACCCCGGGGGTCGAATGCCGCGTCTTGGCGATCCACGGGTAAACCTTGTAACCCGGCAACTGCCCGCCTTCGCCCGGCTTTGCGCCTTGAGCCATTT
>JBAXHK010000437.1:0-1602 GCA_037138935.1 Actinomycetes bacterium | reverse complement strand
GCATTCGCGATGAGGAGCACGGAGCCATCGGTGTGGTCAACTACCGCCAGATCGGTGGCGAGCAAAAATGCCAACTCGGGGATCTGCAACTCATCCGGATTTTCGTCAGGCATTCGCTCCCACCGCCGGACAGTATCGTAGGTAAAATAGCCAACCAGGCCGCCGGTCAGCGGTGGCAACCCGGGGATCGGTTCGGTGTGCAGGAGGCGAATGGTTTCGCGCAGGACATCAACCGGGTTACCCGAATCCGGGACCCCGCGCGGTGCGCGGCCCAGCCAAGCGGCCGAACCGTCACGCTCGGTCAACATGGCCGCGCAGCGCACCCCGATGAATGAGTATCGCGACCAAAGCCGCCCGGGTTCCGCTGACTCCAGCAGGAAAGTTCCGGCGCGATCACCACAGAGTGCACGAAATAGTCCGACCGCAGTGTGATCATCAGCCAACAATCGTCGAGTAACAGGGATAACTCGCCGATCTTTTGCCAAGACCTGAAATTCTGGAAGGTCTGGGACAGTGGAAATCTTCATGGAGTGACCAACACGGTCGGTTGTGCACTTAGATCAGTATCAAAACAGGAGCGAGCACCAGTGTGGCAGGCGACACCATGTTGATCCACCTCGAGCAAAATCGTGTCACCGTCGCAGTCCAGCCGAAGAGAACGAACCTGCTGGAAATTACCCGAAGTCTCGCCCTTTATCCACAATCGAGATCTACTGCGCGAGAAATAGGTAGCTTGTCCGCTTTCTAGAGTGATCTGCAGTGCCTCTTGATTCATCCAAGCCATCATCAAAACCTCACCCGAATCCCACTGCTGGGCGATCACCGGCACCAGCCCTTGATCGTTAAACCGCACGCGCGCCATGAGATCGGTCTGGTCAGACATGCCTATATTGTGCCGTGAAGGGATTAATAGACCAAGATGAGGTCATGACCGCCGCTACCTATAGCCATCGCGAACGCCTCGACCTCGCCGCGTTATTACTGGCCCTCGGCCCTGCTGCTCCAACTCTGTGTGCAGGCTGGAATGCCGCCGATCTAGCGGCACATCTAGTGATAAGAGAGTCTCGACCAGATGCGGCCCTCGGTATTTTAGGTGGACCGCTAGCCAACTGGACCCAACATGTGCAGGACGCGACCGCCAATTTGCCGTACGCCGAACTGGTCGCCAAAGTCCGTAACGGTCCCCCCGCCCTGTCACTCTTTGCCATTCCAGGGGTTGATGGGCTCGCCAATCTCTTTGAATATTTTGTACATCACGAGGATTTGCGCAGGGGCCAAGCCAATTGGGAGCCACGTCAACTCCCAACTGATTTCGCAGACCTCCTTTGGAGTCGCATCTCCAAGAGCTCGAGACTGCTTTATCGCAAGGTTCCGGTTGGAGTTGTTTTCGAGCGAACTGACGCAGTTGCCTTGACACGACTTGTCGCCCGCAAAGGGAGCCCGTCGATTACTCTTCGCGGTGACGTTGGAGACCTCGTCCTACGTTCGTATGGCCGCACGGCCGTCAATTTGGAGACCGATGGAACGGCGGCTGCGGTTGCCGCGTTCAACAGCGCACCCTTAGGAATTTAATGCGACATTAGTCGAACCGGGATTCCCGCT
>JBAXHK010000436.1:0-1603 GCA_037138935.1 Actinomycetes bacterium | reverse complement strand
ATGAGCCCGGTGGTTGCAGTAGTCGCTACCTATCGCCCTGATGCCGAATCGCTGCTGGCCCTGATCGATGACCTAGCCCGCGATGGCATCACCACTATCGTCGTCGACGACGGTAGCCCGTGCACTTTTGATCCATTGCTTCGCGAGGCTGCCGGGCGAGTTACCGCTGGAACTCCCGTGAAAGTGCAGCGCTTTGGAACGAACGACGGCATAGCCCGCAGCCTTAATGCCGGGTTGGCCACGGCACAGGCTTTGAAGGCACCTTGGCTTTTGACTTTGGATCAGGACACCAGGTTGCCGGTGGGGGTGATCGAGCAGTTACTTGCGACAGCGGCGCGGGCGAAGAAAGCCGGCCTGGTGGTTGGTGCCATCGGCCCAATCGTTGGTGATGCAAGTGCCGGCGACATTAAGTATCCAACGCGCGAGGTGCTCGGCTTTGCTACCACCGCTGAGATCGTGCAGAGCGGTGCGATTTGGTCGGTCGCGGCTTTGCAGGAGATTGACGGCTTTGACGAACGCCTCGGCATCGACGCCGTTGATGCGGCGGCCTGCCTACACCTGCGGCAGATCGACTACCAGGTGTTAGTTGATGGTGATGCCCGCATTACCCATCGCCTCGGCAATGCGCAGGCGGTGCAGGTGCTGGGGCGCACAGTGCTGGCGACGGGCCACAGCGCGCAGCGCCGCACCATGATGGTGCGCAACCGCCTGCGACTAGCGCCGGCCGAGTTCATGCAGTCACCGATCCAAGGCCTGCGCACCATGCGGCGTCTAGCGGTGAGCACCGCATTGGCCGTCACGGTTGAAGAGGATCGCTGGGCTAAGGCCAAAGCGAGCGCTCGGGGCTTGTTCCCGAAGCGGCGGGGGTAGCCTTCAGACATGAAGGGCATCATTCTCGCCGGTGGCACCGGCAGCAGGCTCTGGCCGCTGACCAAAGGTGTTAGCAAGCAATTGTTACCCGTCTATGACAAACCGATGATTCACTACCCGCTCGCGACTTTGATGGAAGCGGGCCTTCGCGAAATCTTGATCATCACCACGCCGGAGGATTCCCAATCATTCTCGCGCCTTCTTGGCGATGGCAGTGATCTTGGCATGACGATCGAGTACGCCGTGCAACCAAAGCCTGAGGGCTTGGCGCAAGCCTTCTTAATCGGTGCTGACTTTCTTTCCGGCGATAAGGCCGCGTTGATCCTCGGCGACAACCTCTTCCATGGTCAAGGCCTTGGACGCAAGCTCACCGAACTTACCGACCTTGCCGGTGCACATGTTTTCGCCTACGAAGTTGCGAACCCAACCGAGTATGGCGTCGTGGCCTTTGATGAACATGGTGTCGCACTTTCAATCGAAGAGAAGCCGGTGAAGCCGAAGAGCAACTACGCGGTACCCGGGCTCTATTTCTATGACGAAACCGTGGTCGACATCGTCAAGTCCATTAAGCCGAGTGCTCGCGGTGAACTTGAAATCACCACCCTCAATGAGCATTACCTAAATGCTGGCACCTTGACCGTCACCGTCCTTGAGCGCGGTACCGCGTGGCTCGACACGGGCACCTTCCGCTCACTGCAAGATGCCGGCGAATTCGTCCGCGTGATCGAAGATC
>JBAXHK010000435.1:0-1604 GCA_037138935.1 Actinomycetes bacterium | reverse complement strand
CCAGTGCCAACCACAGCATCTTTGGCAGGGTGCGGGCTTCAAGCCGTGGGGTGCGCAGTACGTCAATGATGAATGAAATGTACATCGCCACGAGAACCAAAACTCCAAGGACCCGCAGCATGTGCACACCTCCCAGCTCGTCGTAATTCAAGAATTCGGGTGACTGGATCTATAACGAGTAACGCTTGCCCATAGATGATAACGAACGCCCGTGGCACTGGCCAGCCGCGGTCTCGGGTTAGAGCCACCGGGTGCCGTACGCTGTTAACGTGAAGACATCGGGGTGGGCGGTTATTCGCTTCACCGCACTTAGATTGTTGCTCTTTGGATTCGTGTGGCTGCTAATTCAATTGACCACCCCACTTAGGGGCCTGCTGGCCGCCGTGGTCGCGCTGCTGATCTCCGGGGTCATCAGCGTGGTAGTGCTTGATCGGCAGCGCGCTGCAACAGGCGCAGCTTTGGCCGCCTTCTTCGGGCGGATTAATGCTCGTATTGATGAATCAACACGCGCAGAAGACGAAGCAGATGATACTCAGAGATTAAAGGAGCAACTAGGCCGGAGGCTAAGCGAGGGCGATCAAGATACCCAAGCCGAGACCGTAGAAAAGAACGAGTAATCCAGTCTGCTTCAGCGCCGGGATCAGCGCCGGCCCGGTTGCGCCACTAAGAATCAAGCGAATCGGTGCAATTATCAAGATGACAAGGGCCAAGAGAACCAGCCAAGAAGTGAGTACCGCAGTGATCAGCGTCGTGATTGCTGTGGTGATGATGCACAAAACATAAAGTGTGCGGGTGCGCTGGACTCCAATTCGAACTGCGATTGTGTTCTTGCCGGCTTGCTGATCACTTGGTAGATCTCGCAGGTTATTGGTGACAAGAACAGCGCAGGCAAGTGTGCCGACACCGATCGAGGCAATAAATGCCGCGAGGGTAATCGTGCCCGACTGCACATAGTAGGTTCCTACGACGGGCACCAGGCCAAAAAAGATAAGGACGAACACCTCGCCAAGACCGTGGTAGCCGTATGGCTTTGGCCCACCGGTGTAAAGCCAGGCGGCGCTCACGCAGGCAACGCCAACGATTAGCAGCCACCATGCTTGGGTAGCTATCACCAGCGCCAGCCCGGCAATGCACGCGATGCCGAAGGCAATAAAAGCGGCTAGGCGCACACTTCTGGGGCTAGCCATGCCCTGACCTACGAGTCGGACCGGTCCAACGCGTTTGTTGTCCGTGCCGCGGATTCCATCGCTGTAGTCATTTGCAAAGTTGACACCAATTTGCAGAGCTAATGCGACCACTAAAGCCAAACAGGCACGGCCAATTCGCAGCGAGTCAGCATTGATGGCTAGGCCGGTACCGACAACCACCGGTGCGATTGCCGCGGGCAAAGTGCGCGGACGCGCACCTTCGGCCCATTGTCCTAGCGTTGGCATGGAAGCCTTCCCGATTGCGTTGCGATCCTGCGGAGCGGTTCGGGATCAACTTTGCCCTTTGGCAACATTGGCAGCTCTGTTTGGACGATGACATGACAAGGTACCGCTGCCGGCCCAAGATGTTGTTGCACGGTAGGTTTGACGACGGCTTCAATTGTTGAGGTCGACGAG
>JBAXHK010000434.1:0-1607 GCA_037138935.1 Actinomycetes bacterium | reverse complement strand
CAACTGCGTCTGCAGCCACGGCAGTTCAATTCTCTTGTCTCAGCACTTCGCCTTGAGGGCGTGCGCGGATTGTCATCCCTGCAACGCGCTCCCGGAGTGGGCGAAAAGACCTTGGCTGCCGTATACCGGTTTCTCTTTCCGACGCAAAGCGAACTCAGGCAACCGCAGCAACTGGGCTTCGATCTGTGACACCCCAAGAGATTGTCTCGGCGTTCCAAAAAGTGCGCGCTACGCACGTTTACCACATAACGCACATCGACAATCTGGGCAGCATCTTTACCCACGGCCTTCTACCGAATTCGTCGGTCAAAGACAGGAAAATTCGATACCGGGATATCGCAGAACCAGGCGTCCAAGATCGTCGCAGCCAAGTTGAAGTTCGAGCTAGCGCCGATGGCACTGAGAGGTCAGGGATCGCATTCAACCTTCATGACCTAGCACCGCTTTACTTCAATCCGCGGAATGCGATGACTTTCTTACGCGGGTTTGAGGGCTATCCAATCTGCATGATCGAATACCCCATCGCCAAACTGATCGATGGCAAGCGACGCGTTTTCTTCTCCGACGGCAACATGGCATCCGCAGCGACCAGGCACTTCTGCGACTTAAAATATATCAACGAGGTCAAATGGCCCGTCGTCTTTGGGTCTTCGTGGACCAGCGAAAGTGGGGCTTCGGACCCCGAACTTAAGCGGGTCATGTGTGCCGAACTCAACATGGCTCCCGAGGTTCCCAACAGCTCGATCGACAAGATCTTCGTGGCCGGGAAACAGTCAAGAACGCGTGCTCTTAGGTATACCGCATCGAGCCCAGAGACCACGTCGGTAGAAATCCGTCCTCAGCTCTTCTTTCAGTTTGCTGACAAGATCGATCACGCAGTTGGTGACCTACCGAAAATTTCGTGACCTCGCAACCCCGGCGGCGGATGGGCCACGACCGAACAAGCGGAGGCACATTCTGAATCGGCCGGTCTGTTGCATCATGCCCTCGAAGGTCCTGAGAGGAATACGAGATGCCAGCACGCAAGGAAACCACGCCTGAGTTCAAGGACCAAGCTGTCAGGTTTGTGCTTGAGGAGATCGAGCCGAACGAGGGACTTGCGACCGCTGTATCCGGCGAGATCCCATGATCAATATCGATCATGATGCTCTCCTTATGTGCGTAAGGCGGGATCGCCACTTTGGTCAACAGAGCGCAGCGGTGTGACGCCGACTCGCATCACGAACGTGAGTCAAGCATCAGGCGGGTCTGCCCCTAGTTCAGTTGACTTGATCCTTCCGACGCCGGATCGCAATTCCCGAGCATGCGTTTCGGTGAACGACTCGCCGAACTCGGCGCGGTCCCACCCGCCGAGTTCAAAGCAGCACCCTATGCTGCACAACACTCCGACCAACTAGTTGGAATCCAATAACCTGGGCCTCTACCAAAGCCAGTGGGATTCATTCGCCTCAATCGATACCCGCTGATAGCACCGACCGTCGTCGCCTGCTAGAAGATGGTTCTGTTCGCAAGAAGGGTCAGCGCAGCAATAGCTGCGAAAGGAATCGCTAGGAAAATTGCGCATCCGAGGCTTACTGGACCGACTCTGGCTCTCGGCATAACTGAAC
>JBAXHK010000433.1:0-1612 GCA_037138935.1 Actinomycetes bacterium | reverse complement strand
GATGAAAGCGGCCCTTAGCCACGAGTACGTATTCAGCGGGTACGCCTTCTTCATCGAATGCCTCGAGGGCATGCACCAGCAGGGCATTGTGATGGCGGAGCGGCCGATTGACTTCCTCGACCGGCAAGGTGGTGTATCGAAAATCCCGAAGAACCAGATCGTGGTGAGTGCCGGTGCGCTGACACAGATGTCGTGGGATCGCCTTCGCCGCGGAAAGAGTTGACCGTGAACTCGATTAGCAAATTCAGCCGAATCGATCCGGACCGTTGAAGCACTGGGGTCAATGTTGGCTTCTGGAGCAAGCGGTGGACTACCGTGGTCTCCTGTGAGCCCCCGCAGTGCACTGATCGCGATCCCCGCCTGGAATGAGGAGGGCTCGATCGCCGACGTCATCGCCAAGGTTCAAGAGCACCTGCCAACAGCGGGCATTTTGGTGGTCAATGACGGTTCTACCGACAACACGGCCCAGGTCGCCGAGCGGGCTGGCGCCATGGTGGTCTCGCTACCTTTCAATGTGGGGGTCGGTGGCGCGATGCGCACCGCCTTTCTCTATGCCAAGCGTGAGGGCTATCAAGCCTTGGTGCAGGTCGACGCCGATGGGCAGCACGACCCTGCAGATCTCGACAAGTTGCTTGCCGGTCTAAATGAAGCCGACATTGTGGTCGGCACGCGCTTTCATCCCGATTCGATGTATTTCATCGGTGGGCCCAGGCGTTGGGCCATGGTGTTGTTGTCGAAGGCACTGAGCGCAATGGCAAAGACCCCGATCAGTGACAGCACCTCAGGTTTTAGGTCAGCTGGCCCGCGCGCAATTAATCTATTTGCCATTAACTATCCGGCCGACTACTTGGGCGACACTGTTGGCTCGCTTTCGATTGCGATTCGCAATGGCCTAATTATTCGCGAGGCGCCGGTAACAATGTATTTTCGTGCCGTCGGGCGGCCCAGCAAGAACGCATTGTGGTCAGCGCTCTACTTAGGCCGCGCAACACTTGCACTGATGGCGACTTTGCTCGCGCGTCGATCACAAGGTAAGGGGGATCAAACCTGATGGCCCCGAACATCCTCGCGGCGATTGCTGCGCTCATCACTTTCGTTTTTGTCATCGACCTGCTGCGCCGCGGGGTGCTGCGCGAAAAGTATGCGGTGCTGTGGTTGTTCTTCTCCGGTGCCGCGCTGCTGCTCGCGATCTTCCCGGCTGTTCTGGTCTGGTTCACCGGCATACTCGGTGTCGCAGAACCGGTAAACCTGCTGTTCTTCGTAACCATCGTGTTACTTGTGCTAGTGAGTATTCAACTTAGCTATGAACTTAGCCGCCACGAGGCGCGAATTCGGCGGTTGGCCGAAGAAGTCGCGCTCTTACAAGAGGAACTCAACAGGCAGCGAAAAGATGGTGACTAACGAACCCGTATTGCTGATTGCCTTTAACCGCCCCGATCACTTGATTAAGGTCATTGATCGCCTGCGTGAAGTAAAGCCAAGTGCTATCTACTTCGCTGTTGATGGCGCCCGAGCTGACCGCTTAGAGGAAAAATCTAAAGTAGATGCCTGCCGCGCTCTAGTTGCTGCATTTGATTGGCCGTGCGAGGTCAAGATTTTGTTCCATGACACC
>JBAXHK010000432.1:0-1612 GCA_037138935.1 Actinomycetes bacterium | reverse complement strand
CACCGCGAGCTTTTTACCATCGTGCTGTCACCCTCCTGGGCGCACGGTGTCGAAGCGGCGATCGATGTCACCTTGCTATCTAGGTATTACGAGCGGTACGCCGACCATGCGGTTTCAGTGACGCGGCGCGTGATAAATGTCGTAACCGGCGAACCGTACGTTGCTGTAGATATCACTTCATAAACATCACTCACCCCTGGCCGAAGGGAGACACTGCACATGCCACGCCGTATGCAAGCCCCACGACGCATTGCGGTGCTCTCAATTCACACTTCACCACTTGATCAACCCGGCACCGGCGACGCAGGTGGCATGAATGTCTATGTAGTTGAGACCGCGCGCCGATTGGCAGAGAGCGGTATCGAGGTTGAAATTTTCACTCGTGCCACCTCCTCAGACCTAGCCCCGGTCATCGACTTTATGCCGGGTGTGAAAGTTCGCCACATCACCGCCGGCCCCTACGAGGGTTTACTCAAGCAAGATCTACCAGCCCAGTTATGCGCCGTTTCGGCTGGTGTAATGCGTGTTGAGGCAGCACACCCAGAAGGTTGGTTCGATTTAATTCACTCGCACTATTGGCTATCTGGGCAAGTCGGCTGGCTAGCCGCAGACCGGTGGAATGTGCCGCTCGTGCATTCAATGCACACGATGGCGAAAGTAAAGAACGCCGAACTAGCCGAAGGCGATACCCCAGAACCTCCACTGCGAGTAATCGGCGAGGAACAAGTCATAGCCGCCGCCGATCGGCTTGTTGCCAACACTATTGATGAAGCGGACCAGCTGATAACTTTGTATGGAGCAGATCCGCGTCGCGTAGATGTTGTCCACCCTGGAGTCGATCTAGATGTTTTCACCCCGGGTGACAAAAAGCAGGCACGTTCCCGATTCGGATTGCGACAAGATCAGGTTGTGCTCTTGTTCGTGGGCCGCATTCAACCACTTAAAGCCCCAGACATCTTGATTAAAGCGGCAGCCCATCTCGTACTCGCTGACCCGTCACTTCGTGATCGGTTAGTGATAACGGTTTGCGGCGGGCCATCAGGCAGCGGGCTTGAGCACCCAACCGCCCTTGCAGATCTCGCGAATGAATTAGGAGTCACCGACCTAATCCGCTTTGAGCCACCAGGTGACCGGCAAACCCTCGCCGACTGGTACCGCGCCGCTGATATTGCCGTAGTGCCCTCACACTCCGAGTCCTTCGGACTCGTTGCGGTCGAGGCGCAAGCCTGCGCAACTCCGGTTGTTGCATCAAGTGTCGGGGGCCTTCGCACCGCCGTTGCCGACGGCGTGAGTGGCGTGCTGATCGGCAGCCACGATCCCGTCGAGTACTCACAGGCAATTGGCGCATTGATTAACAACCCAGAACGCCTACATGAACTTTCAGCCGGTGCCCGGATGCACGCATCAACTTTTGGGTGGAGCGCAACCACCACCGGACTAATCGCTACGTATCGTGCAGCGCTAGCCAACAGGCAATCTTCAACCCAACTTACCGCACTACCCGGTTAAAGCCCATGAGCGAATCATGACAAACACCGACCCCATCACCTTCATTGGCCAATATCTCAAATCGTGCGAACTTACCTATGAGCAATCTGGCCCAGACACATTT
>JBAXHK010000431.1:0-1613 GCA_037138935.1 Actinomycetes bacterium | reverse complement strand
GCCGTCTTGACCCGTCACACCGGTGATCAGTGCGCGTTTTGCTTCTGACAAGGCTGCCTCCGACCAGTGGCGTGCGAACCCCGTCAGCCTAGCGCCCAGCTATTTCGGTCTCGCCTTTGTGGATTGCCTAGGGCCAAGTATTTCGACCACTGGCGCCCTTGCGTACTTACTTGCATATTACTTGCGGTTCTTATATCATCGAAATGTGAAAATGACACTGGCCCGAGCCAAGTCCGCGGATGATTTTGTTGACGCGGCCTCGGTGTTTGAGGAGCGCTGGATTCGGGTCTTGGCGGAATTTGAATCTGAATTAGCAAGTGGTAACGAGGTCGCAGCGGCCAAAGCCTTGGTCCCGATTATCACCAACATTGTCGACGACCTAAGCCAACACATTCCGATTCCGCTCGCGGATCAAGATCTCGTTTTTGCCCTGGCCGTTAATGACGGCAGTGAAGCACTGTTCTCCGGGTGGGCAGCCAAGTACGGCTTCGCCCGCGGCACTGTCGCGGCAATCGCAGCTCGCCTTGAAAGTCATTCGGCAACTCGGAGCACTCCCTTGGCTGTCCCCGCTGGCTTTTGTAAGGCAGCCCGCCAAGTCGACTATTCGTCCTTCACGAATGCTGTGCGAACCCAACAACGAATCGGCCGCGCGCCGCTGGACCTAATTCGAGATGCGCTAGGCCTCACAACCACCGAACTCGGTGCAATGTTTGGTGTCAGTCGTCAAGCGGTTGATCAGTGGCGTCAAGACGGCATCCCTTCAAAGCGCCTTCGTGCGGTGGGTGATGCGTTGGCCGTCGCGGAACTACTTGAAAGAAAACTTAAGCCTGGTCACCTGCCACTTACTGCCCGTAAGCCTGCGGAGGCATTCGGGGGCGTTGATCTGCTCGAGGCATTAGCTAAAGATCCGGCCGCAACACGTGCGGCAGTTGAGGCATCTTTTGATTGGTCCGAAACCACCTGATGAAGACGGCCCTGCGTGGCGGCGTTTACTACCGCGTCGCAAACCCAGATTGGGTCGATCCGTTTGACACTTCGTACTCCCTTGCGATGGGCGGTCGCTGGAACGTTAAAGGTGAATTTGGCGCATGTTACCTGAGTTGCGACATCCCAACGGCTCAAGCAAATGCTTGGCAGATGATGCAGCGCAAATTTCGGCCTATGCCCTATTCGCTGGATGACCTCAGGGACCACCAGCGCCCAGTGCTGTACTCGACTTACGTCCCAACCTCAAGGGTTCTTGACGCTGTTTCACCAGTTGGGCTGCAAGCTGTCGGGTTACCGATTACCTATCCTTTTGACACAAGCGGCAAAACAATTGGTTGGAGTAAGTGTCAATCAATTGGCCGTATTGCATATCTAAAGCGCATGCCCGCGCTCGCAGCGCGATCAGCTGCCCCTGGGGCACCGGGCGGCAGCGAGGAACTAGCGTGGCTACTAGCTGGAGATCATGCACTACGCCCGAGTGGCCCTGCTAGGTCATTTGATGACTGGTTCGGGAATTGAGATCACCTCTATCTCGCTCCGGAGCCAAGCCGGACGGGTTTAGGGTGTGAGCATGAGCCCGGTGGTTGCAGTAGTCGCTACCTATCGCCCTGATGCCGAATCGCTGC
>JBAXHK010000430.1:0-1614 GCA_037138935.1 Actinomycetes bacterium | reverse complement strand
TGGCATTGACATGTGACACGCTGTTGAGTTCTCAAGGAGCGGGCGCGCACCAAAATCAGGCCTTCCGGCCATTTTTTAGGGCAACTATCCAAACTTAGTGAGTTTCACCCTGCAAGTCAAATCCCGGACAAATCGGGCGTTTCGCAGGTCTAGCTCTTCGGTTCGACCCCCCGGACCGGCCTACTGATAAATCAGTGTCCGTTGCTCCACGGGGGACCCGAAGGTTATGCCTAATAGGGGCCCCGAGTCAAATCCACTCCCCCTCATAGCGTTAGGGGGAAATACAGATACCGCCGACGGACTTCTTGCCGCGCCGCAGCACCAGCCATTTACCTTGCAGTAGGTCGGTTGTTGAGGGTTGGAAAGTTTCGGAAGTCACCCGCTCGTTATTGAGGTATGCGCCGCCTTCGGCAATCGTGCGGCGGGCCTGGGCTTTGCTGGTTACCAAGCCGCAACGCACCAAAAGCTCATCAACGGTGGGGAAAAGTCCATTAATAATCTCAGCCGCGGCGACTTCACCATTTGGTGTCTCCAGTAATGCAGCCGTCAAAGTCCCGGCCGGCAAACTCGCGAGGTCACCTTGGCCAAATAGCGCTCGCCCGGCGGCTTCGGCCCCCGCCGCCTCGCTAGCACCGTGGACCAGGGTCGTCAGTTCACCCGCCAATGCCCGCTGGGCCGCGCGCTCGTGTGGGCGCTCGGCCGTGGCCACCAACAAGCCACCGACGTCTTCAGGGCCCTGGAAACTATAGGTATGAAGCAAGGTTGCTACATCACGATCATCGGCATTTAGCCAGAACTGAAAGAAGGCGTAAGGGCTGGTCAACTCTGGGTCTAACCAGATGGTGCCCGATTCGGTCTTGCCAAACTTGGTGCCATCGGCCTTGGTAATCAACGGTGTTGTGAGCGCGTGCACGCTCTTGCTCTCAACTCGGCGCACCAGATCAACCCCCGCGGTGATATTGCCCCACTGATCAGAGCCTCCGGTTTGCAGCACGCACCCGTAGCGCCGATACAACTCTAGGTAATCAAATGACTGGAGCAATTGGTAACTGAATTCGGTATATGAAATACCTCCCCCGGCAAGGCGTGCTGCAACGGCTTCGCGATCGAGCATCCGATTAACGCTGAAGTGTTTTCCGATATCGCGCATGAACTCGAGCACGGTCACGTTTTCGGTCCAGTCGAAGTTGTTGACCATTACCGCTGCACTACTACCGGAAAAGTCATAAAAGCTTTCAAGTTGACCGCGAATGCGTGACACCCACTCTTCAACAAGTTCACGTGGATTGAGCTGCCGCTCACCAGTTTCCTTCGGGTCGCCAATCAACCCCGTGGCTCCACCAACTAGCGCGAGGGGACGGTGCCCGAACTGCTGGAAGCGGCGCACCGTGAGGATCTGCGCGAGGTTCCCAAGGTGCAAACTCGGTGCGGTGGGATCAAAACCGCAATACAAAGTGATTGGCGCTGCCGCAGCGACGGCTTGCAGTGCTCCAATATCGGTGCTTTGCGCAATGAGTTCACGCCAAAGCAGCTCATCGATGATGTCGCCGGTGCCCATGGGCACCATCTTTGCCTACGTTGACACAATTACGTGTATGGCACCCACTTCGAAAG
>JBAXHK010000429.1:0-1615 GCA_037138935.1 Actinomycetes bacterium | reverse complement strand
CAGGGCCGATCGGCTGGAGCTACGCGGTTGCGGCAAGTCCTACGTCCCGAGTAACGATGGATACGTTGTCACCTTGGACATGATTTTCAGCGATATTCTCAAGACTTTTGACCACTTTGGCATCAAGAAGGCGCACTTGGTCGGCGAATCGTCGTCCGGCCAGTCGATGACCGTGTTTGCACTGGAGCATCCTGAGCGGGTGGCGAGCGTGACGACCTGCGAAACCACGCCGAAGATGCAGCAGTGGGTGTTCGATGCCTACAAGCTTGATCGTGCAAGCCCAATGGATGCGATCCGCCATTACGGGACCGCGGAATGGTGCCGGCGCACGCTAGCTTACCGACTCGACAAGGATCATGCCACTGAGGAGCTTTCGCAATGGCTCGTCGATCTAATTGGGCGCACGCCAAGCCATGTCGCAGCTGCCATGATCGAATGCTTTTTCCAGATGGACAACTGGCCGCGCCTGGGGGCGCTTACTGTGCCGCTACTTCAGCTAACAGGCAGCCAGAAGACCGCCACCAATGTCGATGAGCAGCGCGAGGTGAACAAGGCCGTTCCGGATGGCCGGCTCAAGATCTTTGAGGGCTTCCGCGGGATGATCCACATCTTCCAGGCGAAGGCCTGTGCGCTGGAGGCCCTGCGTTTCTGGAACGACGTCGACAGCGGAAAGAAGGTACGCGAGTGAGTCACTCAAGAGTTTTTTATTGATTGAATATTTTGCTTACGAACACTAGGTAGTAACCAAACCGAAAAGACGATAGACCAGACCAACGATTTAAACCAAGTTCAGAATCACTTCTCATTAGTTACCACTCCGCATTAGCGACTAGAAGCTCAATGCGCAGCGCCTAACTAAGTTTCGTTCTTTAGGGTCGAGAGGCCATCACTTGAAGAAGGACTCGTTTATGGAAATCCGTAATTTTGAGGCACCCCTAGGCGCCGAAATCATTGGGCTGGATTTAAATGAGCCGTTAGATTCTGAAGCGTTTTCTCAGATATCACAAGCGTGGGCGGACAGGGGAGTTATTGTCGTTCGAGGACAAATCTCTCTGACCCTAGAGCGCTACGTTGCTTTCGCTCGGTTGTTTGGCGATCTTGAGATCATGAAGGTCTATACCGAGTTCATCAGTCCGCTGCATCCTGAGATCTTCGTGGTATCAAATGTGATCGAAAATGGCAAGCCGATTGGACTGCAAGACGCGGGGCAGATTTGGCACTCGGACGGCTCGTTTCGACCGGAGCCACCGATGGGCTCGCTGTTGCACGCCATTGAGATACCTCGGGCGAATGGCAAGGTCTTAGGCGATACCATTTTTTCTAGCAGCAGTGCTGCATATACTGCACTGCCAATCGGGTTAAGAAAGCGGCTTGACCGCCTTTGGGCGGTGCACCGACTAAACGATGGCCGCAGTGCTAAGACGCCAACAGTGTCTGAAGGTCGTGCGAATTTGACAGACACCCTGAAAAAGGGCATGCCGCAGTTGTTGCACCCTGTCGTGCGAATTCACCCATTGACGGGCCGCGATTGCCTATATATCAATCCACTGTTTACGTCACAGATTGCGGATATGCCCCCTGCAGAGAGCGAGGCTTTGCTTGCCGAACTTTTTTT
>JBAXHK010000428.1:0-1622 GCA_037138935.1 Actinomycetes bacterium | reverse complement strand
TCCATTGGCTTATTTCATTGCGATGAAGGGCGGTAAGTGGCGTCCGCTGCTTTTAGTGTTAGTGATCGCTCCGTCATTCGCATCATTCTTACTTCGCACCTACGCCTGGCGTACCATCTTGGCGGATGAAGGTCCGATCACCTCATTTTTTAATGCACTGCACTTACTGCCAGATGATCGAATCTTGAATACTGGCATTGCCGTGGTCGCAGGTCTGACATATAACTTCCTGCCTTTCATGATCTTGCCGTTATATGCGGCACTCGAGAAGATTGATCCGCGTCTAATCGAGGCGTCCAGCGACTTGTATTCGTCAGCTGTGGCGACTTTTCGTAAGGTCACCTGGCCGCTGTCGCTGCCGGGGGTGGTCGCGGGCACCTTGCTAACTTTCATTCCGGCAGCCGGTGACTACATCAATGCTGAGTTACTTGGATCTACCAAGGATCGAATGATCGGCAATGTGATCCAGACCAATTTCATTGAATTTCGAGATTATCCGACCGCCAGCGCCCTGTCATTTGTTCTGATGGCGGTGATTTTGGTCATGGTGTTTACGTATATCCGCCGTGCCGGGACGGAGGATTTACTCTGATGCGCTGGCTTCGGCGAAATCTCTTGGGGATCGTCGCGATTCTCGTCCTGATTTACCTCTTCATACCTATTGCTGTTGTTGCGATCTTAAGTTTCAATAAGCCATCGGGTAAGTTCAATATCAGTTGGACGCAATTCTCGACCGATGCCTGGACTAATCTCTGCGGGGTTCCAGGGGTTTGCTCATCATTCGCGACAAGTATCCAGATCGGCATCATCTCCACGATCGTCGCGACAACACTTGGCACGATGATCGCCTTCGCGTTGGTGCGGTACCGTTTTCGCGGCCGCAGCACCACTAATCTGCTCATTTTCCTGCCGATGGCCACCCCCGAAGTTGTGATGGGTTCGAGCCTCTTGGCACTGTTCTTGAACCTGCGATTCCCGTTGGGTCAATGGACTGTGATTATCGCGCACATTATGTTCATCATCTCGTTCGTGGTTGTTACCGTGAAAGCCAGGCTGCAGGGCCTTGATCCACGCCTTGAAGAAGCCGCACGAGATCTATATGCCGATCCGAAATCCACTTTCAGGTACGTAACGTTGCCGCTGGTTGCGCCAGGCATCGCCGGTGCCGCCTTACTCGGTTTTTCCCTTTCATTCGACGACTTCATCATCAGTTATTTCAATGCTGGAACCTTGGTAACCTTCCCAATTTTCATTTGGGGAGCGGCGCAACGTGGAATACCGGTGCAGGTTAATGCGCTAGCTACACTGGTATTTGTGATTGCGCTGCTGATTGTGCTCGGTAGTCAATTGGTAAATCACCGGCGCCGCAAAAAACTAATGTCAACTTGAGCTCTGGATTTTCGGTAAGGGCCTCAGCTGAGGCCGCGATTTGGTTGAAGGGACTGGTGGGATCACCGAGGTGTTGATCTCGGTTTCCGATGGTCCCCTCTTCGAAAGGTGCAATCCGTGTTCAACGACACGCAAACCGACGCTTCAGCTATATCGCTGGTTAACGCCCGCAATGAGGTCTTTTGGCTTGATGACCCAGGTCGCCCGGCGGTGCTCCCGCCATTAGCGACGCA
>JBAXHK010000427.1:0-1640 GCA_037138935.1 Actinomycetes bacterium | reverse complement strand
CCGTAGAGCTCCTCGCGCTGGGATTTCTTCTCGTCTTCAATCAGCATGCGGATCAAGATCACCGCAAGGGCTATCCCCATCACGATTGACTGTTCGGTAGCCATCAAGACACCCGAGAGTTGCTGATCGGTTGTATGGGTCAGGCCCCAATGCTCTGGCTCCTCACTGTAGAGGTAGAGGACGGTCGGCAAGAACGCTAAGAGGATCCCCAACAGTCCGACCCCGAGCTTGGTCGAGATCATGTAGAGGACTGGCCCCATTCCCGTTAACTGCGAGCGCGAGCGGATTGGAGAGAGCAGATACCACCAGTACAGGGAGCCGGCGAAGAGCAAACAGGTGTGTTCAAGCACGTGAACGGCGGGCGTGCGCAGTGCGGCGTCGTAGAGCGCAGGGATATGCCACAGCCACATCAGGCTTACGTAGGCGATGACTGCGAAGGCCGGATGGGCAAACCAGCCAGCCGCGCGCTCTAGGCGGGTAAGCCGCCGTGTCGTCGGCCGTAGCAAGATCTTGGTCAGGCCCAAAATCAAGAGGATTGGGACGATGTCAAGTAGCAAGATATGTTGGACCATGTGCATCACCGCTAGCTGCTCGCCGAGGATGTCAACGGGCGACACCAGGGCGACCACAACAACCAGCAGGCCACCGACGAATGCCAGCAGGCGCCAGACGCTGGCTCCTCGTGCCCCGTATTCGGCATGAACGCGTTGCCACCGTCGGAGATAGATGCCGAGCGCAACGGCGATCCCGATGAGCACAATCGGCTCAAACGTCCACGAATAGTTGGTCGACACGCAGCAGAATTGTCGCACTCTCGGTGGTGCGGCGTTACATGGCTGCGTTCAGGATGGTCTATGTGCTCCATCGCAGCCTCGCTGAACTTCTCGCACTGATCGTCCCACCAGCGTGTGCGGTCTGTCGGGAGCCCCTCTCCCACAGTCGAGATGTTGTCTGCCTTAGCTGTCGGGTTGGGCTGCCCTGGCTCCACGGGCCACGCTGTCGACGTTGCGGACTTCCGGCGCCCTGCAGGCCCTGCCCGGCAGCTTCAGCCTCGTTCGAGCAAGCGTGGGCGCCAGTCGCCTATGGAGCTTCGGCGCGCTCCATAGTGATGGCCTTTAAGTTCGGGGGTGGAGTGGCGTTGGCTGGCTTCATGGCGGCCCAGATAGCTGCTGGGATGGAGCCGCAGATGTCGTCCGGTGCGACGCTAGTTGCGGTACCGCTACATCCAAAGCGTCGGCGCCAGCGCGGCTTTGATCAGGCCCAACGGCTGACCGAGGCTCTCGGAGTGCTTACGGGAATGCCCGTTTCGAGATGTCTTAGACGCAGCGGTGTGGCTAGTCGGCAGCTCGGAGCCGGGCGGTCTGAACGGACGACAGCGGGTCGGATACTCCTTAAAACGGTCGGTCGGGTGCCTGAGGTTGTCGTGCTCGTCGATGATGTACATACGACCGGAGCAACCTTTGATGCTTGCGCTCAGACGCTACGAACCGCGGGCGCACAGCGTGTGTTTTGCATCGTGTACGCTCGCACTCTGTTGGGCGGGGGGGTGTCTGAACCTACCCCGTGGTTTGTTCTAAAGTGGGGTGGAGTAACTTATGTTTACAAACTCCTGACATCGGAGTATTCTTGTTTCTACATAA
>JBAXHK010000426.1:0-1643 GCA_037138935.1 Actinomycetes bacterium | reverse complement strand
ATACAAGACAGCGATCGCTCTTCGATGTTCGTTCCGGCGCTTTGGGCCGCAAAGCAATCAGATGGCGAAATGATAGGCGGGTTGGAACTTGCAGGGATAACCGTTACAAGCAATGGCCCACCAGGATTCACTATCGATCTAACTCACATAGATGCTGACGGTGCCGGGCCTGCGTGGAGGGCGGCAACTAGTTCGGCTGCCGTCGTCGCCACCATGTTCAACGGCACCGACCCCTCCAAGGTAAACCTCGACTTTTCCATCACCGGGCCAATCGATGGGCCTTCGGCGGGCGGCATTCTCAGTGTGGCGCTGCTCGCTGTACTGCGCGGAATATCACTGCAGCCGGGCGTAACGATGACAGGCACCATCACCCCCGACGGTTCGATTGGGCAAGTAGGCGGCGTGCCAACCAAGATTGAATCAGCTGCAGCCGCTGGATATCAGACCGTGGTTATCCCCCTAGTTAATGTGAAGGGTTCGACTCGAGACGGTGGCGAGGTTGACTGCGTTGAACTTGGAGTCAAACTTGGAGTCAGAGTGGTCCCGGTGCAAACACTTGCTGAAGCTTTCGAAGTGCTCACTGGGCAAAGTTTCTTTCCAGTCTCCACGGGGGCTTATTCGGCACCGCCTCTAACACTAGAAATGAACCACGCAATGTCGGTAGCGATGACGCAGCGGCTCACAAGAGCAATTGCTACCGCACCAGCGGGGTTGGCACCGAATGAAAAACTGTTTCTGGCTGACGCCTTAAGCCTCGCCAGCAATGCCATCGCCGCTGGTGAGTTTGCCAAGGCGTACGGGGTAAGTGCATTTGCCCTTCTTCGGGTGACTCGCGCAATCGGTGCAGCAAGTACTCAGGCCATAATCAATTCTCGCGGTCAAATAGCTGCCGAGACACAGTTGCGCACTGACATCAAAAAATCTTTGACTACAGCAGAGGAATTACTAAAAAAGACCTCCGCGTTGCCCGGCCTACCCTATGAACAGCAGCTATCCGCGCCAAGTGCTCTGGGATGGGTTACGTACGCAATCGCAATCTATCAAGGCCTGATTTCCGAACTCGAAAACGACAACTCCGAATCGGCTCTAGTTGAGGCTGGCAGAATTCTCGCTGAGCAGCAGCTCAATGTTGACGGCATGTTCGAAGATGCAATGGAATCCGTCCTCGCGATGCCGTCAACGGTCAACGTCCCGACCGACTGCTCGGTGAGTTCTTCGACGACGCCGCGAAAGCCGACGCCCTCTTCACCCTCCTCATGGGCGACGAGGTCCCGCCCCGCCGCCAGTTCATCGAGGATAATGCGCTGAACGTGCAATTTCTGGATGTTTAAGTTGAAGCGCAAAGACGCCAAGATGCGAAGTTATGAAGCAGGTTGTCGTGCCGGAAGAGATCGAACGCCTTGCTACGCAAACGGTGAATGCCGCGCTGGCGGTGCATCGGGCGCTTGGACCCGGCTTGCTGGAGAGCGCTTACCAGGAGTGTCTCGCCATCGAGCTTTCGTTGGCGGGATTGAGGGTGGAGCGCGAAAAATCTCTTCCTCTTGTCTATCGCGGCCACTCCATCGAATCAGCCTATCGGCTCGATCTGATCATCAACGGAAATCTCTTGGTCGAGCTGAAAGCCATCGAGTCCGTTCAGCCCA
>JBAXHK010000425.1:0-1651 GCA_037138935.1 Actinomycetes bacterium | reverse complement strand
GAGAACTTTTCGCACTCGCTGCAGCGATGGGCTGGGTGGGGTTGGCTGCGGTCGCCGGGATATTCGCGACGCGTGGTTGGGTGCGAGTGATCATCGGCTTGGTGGTGGTGGGTGCTGGCTTGGTCACCATCGGCAGTTCCATTGGTTTTGGGTTCGATCCGGAACCGGCGTTGGTCGGTGCGCTGTCAGGCCGCATCGGCGGTACCCCGGAGCAGTGGTCTAGTACCCCGTGGTGGCTGTTCGGTCTTATCGGTGGGTTTGGATTGGCTGCGGTGGGTGTCTTGACGTTGGTTCGCGGACGCACCTGGCCCGGGTTGAGCCGGCGCTATGAGCGGGCCGCGAAGACAAAATCTAATAATCCCGCATCCATGAATCTCGGGGGGCCGCTGTCGGCCTTGACCGCATGGGATGCCCTGGACCGAGGTGAAGACCCGACTACCTGAGATTGGCCACCTGATCGCGTAATGCTTGGCGCCCTACTGCTCAGGTACGTGCACCTACTGCTTAGATACGGCCATGAGTGATGTGCATACCAGCCAATCCGCCGCAAATCCTGGACCAGTAAATCCTGGCCCAATAAATCCTGGCCCAATAAAACAGGGCCATCATGGTTCAACCCCAGCGGCCTGGACCACCGTCGTCATCATCACCATTGCATTTTTCGTGGGCACCTTAGCGTTGATCATTGGCAACTGGCCGATGTTCTGGGTTGGCGCTGCACTGGTGGTAGTTGGCGGGGTCGTCGGGAAAATCATGCAGAAGGCTGGCCTAGGTACCATCCCGAAACGCTGATTTACCAAATCTTCACGAATCCCTGATCCAGTTATTGTCTTCTTGGGTGCTAATTCGATGATTTCCATGACAGTCTTAGAAGCATGAGCCCCGATCCGGTTAAAGGTCTAATTCTTGTAGTTGAAGATGAGCGGGCTATCTCTGATCTCTTAAGACTTTATTTATCCCGCGAGGGCTTTGGTGTTCAGGTTGAATCTGACGGTTTAGCAGGGCTCAGTGCCGCCCGCACCCTGCATCCGGCTGCGATCATCCTCGACGTAGGCCTACCTTCGATGGATGGCACCGAGATATGCCGTAAATTGCGCGCCGAGAGTAACTGGACTCCGGTCCTTTTTTGTACAGCCAGGGATGATGAAGTCGATCGCGTTGTCGGCCTTGAGCTCGGAGCCGATGACTACATCACTAAACCATTTAGCCCACGCGAGGTAGTGGCGCGGGTAAAGGCGGTTGTCCGTAGAGCGGTGCAGGCAGCGAGTAGCGAGGGGCCGCTAGTTCTCGGCGAGGTGATAGTCGACCCAGTTACTCGACGCGTCACCGCTGGCGGTAGCCCAGTGCAGTTAACGGCCACGGAATTCGACTTGCTGGAGCACCTCATGGCCAATCAAGGCAGGGTCTTTAGCCGTGATCAACTGCTCTCTGAAGTCTGGGGATACGCGGCAATTGTTGGAACCAGAACCGTTGACGTACATGTTGCGCAGGTTCGCACCAAGCTTGGTGATTACAGCCCGATTCGCACAGTACGTGGTGTTGGGTACTCGGCGGAGCTTGAACCGTGACCAGTAGGCGGGCACGTATGAGCATCGTGACCCGCACCGTGCTTCTGACCAGTTCGGTTGCAGTAATCGTAGTTGTCGTCGCG
>JBAXHK010000424.1:0-1656 GCA_037138935.1 Actinomycetes bacterium | reverse complement strand
GTGCCTAAATAGGTCTGCCACACCGCTGAGAGGGCGTCAACCTGCTCTTTTCGAACCTTTGATGGACCAGCACCGAAGCGGCCATCGATAGGTAAAAGATCGGCAGGAATCTTGATGTTGTCAGACACAGAACGCTCCAGTTGCTTGTGGCGAGGCGCTCCCGTGATGGGATGCAGGTATGAGTCTAGAGAACCTTGAGCCAACGCCGACTCGGCTAGCGGATCTTCGAGTCCACTATGACCAGGGTCACCTCGAGGAAAGCGACCTGCCAACTGACCCCCTTGCAGCCTTTACGGGCTGGCTAGAAGACGCAATCGCAGCGGGACTAGCAGAGCCAAACGCCATGGTGCTTGCCACAGCCGATCAGTCCGGCCAGCCAAGTAGCCGCACGGTGCTGCTCAAGAATGCCGATGAGCGAGGCTTTATTTTCTACACGAATTTGCAATCACGTAAGAGCCGAGAAATCTGGGAGAACCCCCACGCCTCTGTCGTGTTCCCTTGGATTGCGATGCATCGCCAGATTTGCATTGTCGGAGAGGTCGCGCCGATCAGCCGCGATGAGGCTGCAGAATATTTTCGTACACGCCCGCGTGATTCAAAGCTCGGTGCCTGGGTAAGTGAACAGTCAACAGTTATTGCTGATCGGTCGATTCTAGATAATCGCTTTGACGAACTTTCTCTTCGCTACCCAGATGACATTGAGATGCCAGACTTTTGGGGTGGATGGTTGATTGTGCCGAGCACCGTTGAGTTTTGGCAAGGAAGGCCATCACGACTGCATGACCGGTTGCGATTCCATCGCACGGTTGATGGGGGCAAACTCAATGATTCAGCTGCGTGGGCAATTGAGCGACTATCGCCGTAGTGTTTTACCGCTTCAAATAATCGCGGGCAAGCGAAGCAACAAGTTGATCCACGGTTAAGCCACGTTCTATCGCATCGTTTCGCAGGGCTTTGCGAATTGATTTAGGCACTTCAACCGTGAGCTCAACAAGTTTGTCATGTTTAGGGCCAAGAATTGCATCTGATGTCGAGCCAGAACTCAAAGGCGCTCGTTCTTCATGTTCTCTAGGCAAGGTTGGATGCCATACGGCATCAGTTGCACGGGTAAGCGCAGGCCGTGGTGCTGGATCGAATGTTTGCTTGGCGTTACTCATCGCGAGACCTCCGTTGAAAAACGAATCGGCATGATTACGTCGTACAGTGCATCAAAAATTTTTGCGAGTTCAATTCCAGCAGGTGATTCCCAGGCATGGATAGGCACGCCTGCAGCCTCGGCCTGTTGGATGGCATTGCGCTCGGGCACCAATGTCTTGCTGACAAGTGATCCGTAGCTTGATGTGAGTTCTTCGATGCGTTGGCGTTGCTCAGCAACTGATGGTCGAGCTTTATTAATGATGATTGCTTCAGTTTTCATCAACGGATTTGTTGAACTTCGAATAACTTCTACCGCTTCAAGTGCTTGTTCAGCCCCGCGCAGGGCGAAGAAGCAATCGCCCGCCTGCGTGGTCCTGGAATCAATGCTCCAGCCGGAAATCCGGAAGCCAGCGGCGGGATTCACCGCCCCGATCGCCGCCGCAATCTGTGCCGAAGACATGGTCACAATCCCACCCTCCCGGTCTTCCGCCCAAACGCCGACAAATCGCCATCCGCCAC
>JBAXHK010000423.1:0-1697 GCA_037138935.1 Actinomycetes bacterium | reverse complement strand
AATTCCATCCGAGATAGCAGCCGAGATCATGCCCCAAATTTCCGTGCCTGTGATCGGCATCGGCGCCGGTGGCGGCGTGGACGGTCAGGTACTGGTCTTCCACGATTTGCTGGGCATCCGGGAAGGCCTCGGTGCGCGGTTCGTCAAGCGCTACGCAAACATCCTTGACGAGATGGTGGACGGGTTCGCGGCCTTCGCTTCAGATGTGCGCGATCGTTCGTTCCCAGGACCAGAGCACGGTTATTCGATCGACTATGACGAACTGACCGCGTTCCGCGCCGACGACACAAATTCGTAGCCGACGACTGAACCGTCAGCGTTGCCGTCGGCCGGTGACCTACGGGAAGAGAATTGGAGCGGCACCGACCGAAGTGATGCAGGTCTTTGCACCAGCCCAGAGCTGCAGATCAATATCGACTGTTTGATTCGGGATCACGACCCTAAAACCGTCTCCAAATTGAGACAGTGGAAGCCCTTCGTACATTGGCCAGCCCCCTTGAGGGACTACGCCGACCGAACCCGCGACGCTGCTCCCTGCAAGCTTGACCCTAAGCAGCGTGGGCAGTCCGCTGCGGGTTACAGATTGCGGGATGTGCGCCGCGACGGAAAAACCGCCAAGAGTCCCCCATCTTGCGCTCGCGTCTGCGTGGCCGCACCCGGAACCACGCCGCATCGCATTTCTACTCGGACCGAGACGAACCGACCTGAGTGTTCCACCAGCGTCGACACGAAGGGCTCGGCCACGGATCGAGTTCACGGAAATCGGATCCACACCACGTGCCACCACCCGGACCGCTCGTTCAACGAAATTGTAGCCTTGAGTCGCGGGGACAGCTAGGACGATCTCATTCGGTATTCGCTCGTTAAGAAGCGTGACGTCCTCGCCTGATCTGTTCCACCGCGCTAGCGAGCTCCGCAAGTTGGATGCGTACGCGCCAGCAACAAGAGAGTGCGGGCGAGCGAGCTGGACATCGCGACGCAGATTCAAGATCCAGAATCCGGAGAACATGACCGGCATGAAAAGAAGTGCGATGCTCACACTTCGACGTTTCGGCCATGGATGGTTCGAGACTGCCCACCCTGCGGGTATTAGGGTTGCGAGAAGAATCACAGTTAGGTCTTGGTACCGCGGAACCGATCCAAGCAGTTGAGGGCTGGCATTAGCGAGCTTGCCAAAAGCTATCTGTATCCCGGACAACGTCACCAGGACGATTAGGCACAGCCATGCCAATGCGGCCCTAGTTGTTCGAACCGTCAACACAGCAGTCATGGCCAGCACTGCAAGGCCGAATACTCCAGTGGGCGTGACGCCGGTACTTCCGAGCGCTGGCACAACCTTCGCAAACGAATTAATCGCAACGGACGCGACACCAATTCCCCACCAATACATCACGACCTCACGCCAGACCCCGGCGTTGGTGGAGAGAGCGACCGTTAGCGCGGGCGTCGTCTCTGTCTTTGCAAGTAGAAGCGTTAGTGCAAGCTGGACGAGCACAACTCCCATCAGCGCCGCAAACATGGGTATGACCGCGCGGATATCCCGACTAAAGTGATCGAGGCTCGGGCGGCTGCCACTACGTCGGGTGACGAACAGCAACACCCCTGCGGCTAGCGGAATTAGCATCCCCCGGTCTGAAAACGAGCACGTAACAATCTGTCCGATCACGGCTAGCGTGAACCACCAGCGGGAACCGGTT
>JBAXHK010000422.1:0-1697 GCA_037138935.1 Actinomycetes bacterium | reverse complement strand
GGTGGATGGTCGGTGCCTACTTCCAGCCTTGTCACCGGCTAGGACATGATTGGCCCATGACGACGCCGGGGGAGCAACCCGATGAGGGCACCGGGCAAGAGGTGGTATTAGTTGTCAACCAGGTACCGAGCCCAGGGGTTGGGGCGACTAACCCAATTAGTGGGTTAGTCGGATTAGCAGCCGGCCTTGTTGGCGCAGTGGCTTCGGTAATTGACCATACGGTTATTGCGGGGGTGAATGCTGCCCTTGATCGCGTGGTGCCGATCGCGGTGAACGTTGTTGTTGACCGCATCGACCTAACTCAGATTGTGCTGGACCGCGTTGATATCGATGCGATTGTTGCAAGGGCAAATATGGATGAGATCATCGATCGCGTGCCGATGGTTGATATCGCGAATTACATCATTGACGAAATCGATTTGCCGAAAATTATCCGTGAGTCCACCGGGGGTATTGCCACTGATGCGGTCAACGCGGCGAGATTGCAATCCCTGTCGCTTGATGAATTCATTAACAAAATTGCAGATTCAATAATATTTAGGCGCAAGGGGCGCAAAGTCGAGTCACCAGCGAGCGCTTACTCTGAAGGTGATGTATGACAAGCTTTGAAAAGTTTCGGCAGCAATTGGCTGCCGGTGAAGTTAGAGACCTAGCGCAGGTCACTGTTCCCGAAAAGGCTAAATCGAAGCAGGGACACCGTTCGGGAATTGTGACGCGGGCTCTTGCGGTGGCCATCGATATTTCGGTCACCATAGTGGTGATGCTGACCAATTACGGACTGCTTTGGCTTTTCTTGCTTTTGATAGCACCGATCCATTTATTCGAAATGCCAGAAGCGTCCTGGTTCTTCTTCGCTGGGTTTGTGCTGCTTTGGGCATATTGGACTGCGGCTTGGGCGCTGTCGGGGCGCACCCTGGGAAATCACCTTATGGGATTACAAGTGGTGGACTACAAAGGTAAGCGCCTGAGTTGGCCACTTTCGGCACTTAGGTCAATTTTCTCGATGGTATTTCCTGTTGGCCTACTCTGGGTGGTGTTTAGTCCGACTAACCGATCAATCCAAGACACCATTTTGCGCACCAGCGTGGTGCATAACTGGTCGGTTACGCTTAATGATCCGTTTGTCAGGGAATAATCCGCACCGTGCGATCACGGTCGACGAGCACAATCCATACCTGGCCGGGCTTAAATGCCATGGGCGTGCCATCAGCAAGTGCGAAGGTGGTGCCGAGTTCTTCACTCGGTCGATTCCAGACGACTTCCCAGACCTGGCCGTCGCGCAAAACTAAGGCTTTACCGGTGCCTACGGTTTTGGCTAGTGGGGTACGGCCGCCACTGTGGTCGTGGAATCCGGAGTCGGTTTGCTGCACGTATTGGATAACAACGGTGCTCGCCTGCTGGCTACCCTCAATTTCTTCGCCCTTAGCCGGTGCTCCATTTAAACGCACGTTGTACCGTCCGGTAATTGGGTCATAAACAAAACGAGCACTTGAGTATGGCCACTCGGCGGTCACCTTGGTGGCAGGTCTGCCACCAAGTGGAGTGTTCTCGGCAAACAGAAAGCCGATGTCGGTGCTGACGGCGGCTTTAGGGGCCCGTTCTAGCATCACATTGCCATCGGCGAAGTAGTTGTAAGGCGCCCTGCGGTGAGAGTCGCGCGAGTATCCTTCACCGCCCTTGTTGGCTGAAACATCTTC
>JBAXHK010000421.1:0-1697 GCA_037138935.1 Actinomycetes bacterium | reverse complement strand
CCCTGCGTTGGTTTTTCGATCATGAGGCCCGGGTCGAAACCCCGCGCCCGGCGGCCACGAAATTTGGAAGCGTTGTCCATGCGGTTGCTGACTTTGTGGCCAAGGGTGAGGTACCCGCCGATATTGACAGCATGGACGCCCTCGTTGATCGAGTTTGGAAAGATCTCAGATTTGAATCAACTTGGCAGTCCGTCGCCGAACGCGCACAGGCCCGCGATGCCCTGTCGCGCTTTTTGGTTTACCACTTGCGCGCCGATCGAAAGTTGGTTGCAAGTGAAGAGTCTGAAGCTGCCGTCGTCGACGTCCCTACTCCGGCCGGTAGCACCGAGAGGGTGAATTTACGCGGGTCCCTGGATCGCATTGAAAGTGACAGCGAAGGTCGATTAGTCGCCATTGATCTGAAAAACATGAAGACCCCGACACTTGAAAGCAAATTACCCGAGCACGCCCAACTAGGGGTCTATCAATTACTACTTCGGGCCGCCGGTCATGAGGTCGGGGGCGCCGCGCTCGTGCAGTTGCGCGTCAATGCGAGCAAGGGCGCGCTCGAACCAAAAGTGCAATTCCAAGCACCATTGGAGCAGGGCTCACCGACTTGGGTGGATCTTGAGTTGGGTGCTGCCGCGCAGACACTGCGCGACGAAAAGTTCGATGCTGTTCTTGGCACACACTGTAATTTTTGCGCGCATAAAAGCAATTGCCCTGCCCAGCCCGAGGGTGAGCAGGTGGTGTCATGAGTAGGTGCTCCCGCCCTGATCTTGACCGGGCGCTTGGCTTTGAACTTAGTGATCAGCAATGGGAGGTGGTCTCGGCGCCACTTGAACCAGCAGTTGTTGTTGCCGGTGCAGGTACCGGCAAGACCACCTCGATGGCGGCGCGGGTGGCCTGGTTGGTGGCCAGTGGATATGTGCGAGCCGACACCGTGCTGGGCCTGACATTTACCAATAAGGCCGCGGCCGGGTTGCTCGGGTCAATGCGTTCGAGTTTGTCGCGCCTAGAGGCTGCTGGCCTGATCGACCCTGAGCGCGAGGCCGAGCATCAAGGTATCGATGACGATGAAGGCACGGGGGAGCCGCAGGTACTTACCTACAATGCCTTCGCCAAGCGCATTATTGATGAGCATGGAGTTCGACTAGGCCGCGAGCCAAATAGTGTGCTAATCACAGATGGTGCCCGTCATCAACTCGCTTATCGGGTGGTGTGCCGCACCAATTTACCACTGGCGGAATTTGGTAAGTCACCGATTCACCTGACCGGAGAGTTACTCGCCCTCGATGATCAACTGGCTGACCTCGCAATCAGCCCACTCGCTCTTATTGAGCACGATCAAGAGGCGATAGCGCAATTGCAGGGCCATGACACACTGCAGGGGACTGGCAAGAAGATGCTGGCGACCTCCCAGTTGCGGGTGGCTTTGGCGGGTTTAGTTATCCAATGGCGCGCCGAGAAATTATCCCGCGATGTCCAAGACTTCGCTGACCAGACCAGGTTGGCCCTCGAGTTGGTTCAGGCCTTCCCCGATATCGCCGAGAAAGTTCGGGGTCGCTTTGCGGTGGTATTACTCGATGAGTACCAAGACACCTCAATTGCGCAGCGGATGCTGCTGCAGGGGCTATTCGGTAACGGTCATCCGGTTACCGCGGTTGGCGACCCTTGCCAGGCGATCTACGGTTTCCGCGGTGCCAGTGTCGACAATA
>JBAXHK010000420.1:0-1705 GCA_037138935.1 Actinomycetes bacterium | reverse complement strand
CTGACTGCGCAACTGCCGCCGAAGCCGACGACACGAGGGGCGTGGCCGCCGCAAGTAGCACCACTGCGCAGCGCGCAAGAAGCCACGTCTGTGACCGACTCCCTGCTGACGCTCCGCGCATCTCTGTATGCAACACATTGCGGCGACTCCAGAACGGCGACGTACCAGCAATTCACGAACTGTTTGCCCGTTCGTCGACTGGGCACTGACGCAGCCCTATTCGGCCAACAGCAGCCGAGTTACTTCTTCGAGTCGTGCGCGAGCACCTTGAGTAACTCTCCGATGCGGTGATGGCGTTCTGCCGGGTGGCGTAGCGGCAGATCAAACACCACCGAATACTCATTTCTCCGCCCCACCTTTGAGACCTCGAGATACCCCGCCACTTCTAGGTCCGAAACGAGTCGATGGGCCGCTCGCTCGGTAACCCCCACGCGAGTAGCGATGTCTCGAACGCGAATCTGCGGCTCTGCAGCAATCGCCAACAAGACATGGGCATGGTTGGTGAGAAAGGTCCATGAGGTTTCAGGCGTAGCGGTCACGTCGTCATTGTGCCGCATATGCTGACATTTGACACATGATTTCTATTTCATGTATTGTGAGCCATATGAACTCCGTCCATCTCGCCATCGAAAATCTCACGTCCCCACCAGTTCTCGCCTTTGTCTTAGGCGCCCTCGCGGTCGTGCTCCGCAGCGATCTTCGCCTCCCCGACCCGATCCACACCTGGATCTCCACCTATCTGCTCCTCGCTATTGGACTCAAGGGCGGACACAGCCTGAAGGCTTCGAGCCTGGGGAGCCTGCTCTCGCCGGTCGCCCTAACCATGGCGTTCGGTATCGCAATACCGGTGATCGTCTTCTTCACCACCACCAAAGTATTGAAACTCAGTGCACCAGATGGGTCGTCGATCGCGGCACATTATGGATCGGTTTCGGTCGTCACGTTCACGGCAGCAATGGTCTTCGCAACCCAAGCCGGCTTCTCAACCGAACCATTCATGACGTCGCTGGTAGCCGTTCTCGAGATACCCGGCATCGTTGTTGCTCTCGTTCTCGCCAGCATGAAGTCGCAAGGCGTGAACTGGCGCACCGCCGTGCATGAAGTGCTCACTGGTCGAAGTGTTCTGTTGCTCGTGGGCGGGTTGATCATCGGCGCCGTCAGTTCCGAAAGTTCCTTCAGCCGAATTGAGCCGTTTTTTGTCGGGATGTTCTCTGGGCTGCTGGCCTTGTTCTTGCTCGACATGGGCGCAACGGTTGCCACCCGATTCCTCACATCCGGACGGCCACCGCTGCGGATGATCATCTTTGCGATCGTTTCGCCACTCGTGTTTGGAACTGCAGGCATCATCGCTGCGCACTCCATCGGCTTGTCAATCGGCGGAGCTGCAGTCTTTGGCATCATGGCTGCCAGCGCGTCCTACATTGCCGCACCAGCAGCAGTACGAATTGCCCGACCAAATGCCGATTCCGGGCTTTCACTGGGGCTCGCTTTGGGAGTGACCTTCCCCTTCAGCCTCACGATTGGGATACCTCTCGCTTTTGCCTTCTCTCGCGTCATCGGGTGACGCACATTCCTAGTCCGCTTCCACGAAAAGTCAAAACAGTGTAGATTCTGAGCTGCACTTTTACAGAAACAGTGTACGAAAGCCCACAGTCATGGCAACTTGTGAATGACCAACGGAAGCGAGCTCTTACCGGTGGCTTCG
>JBAXHK010000419.1:0-1712 GCA_037138935.1 Actinomycetes bacterium | reverse complement strand
TGATCTCACTTCAGCAGGGTACGTGCAGCCCCGGCTGCCGGGTTGACGGGCGCGCCGAATCAACGGGTATTTCAGGTCTGGGGGGCCACCGGATTCATCCGAAGTGAGATGGAATTAATGCAATAGCGTAGGTCTGTGGGCGTGTCGTAGCCCTCACCTTCAAAAACGTGGCCAAGATGACCGCCGCAGGCAGCGCAGCGGACCTCGGTTCGACTTCGACCGAGAGAGATATCGTCCAAATAGACCACCGAATCCTTGGCGAGGGGCTCAAAGAAACTGGGCCAGCCGCAGTGTGAGTCGAACTTGCCAGCACTTCGAAATAGCTCAGCGCCGCAGGCCCTGCACGAGTAGACCCCTTCGGTTTTGCTGTCGGTGTACTCACCAACAAATGGGGCTTCGGTGCCGGCCTCCCGTAAAACGTGGTACTCCTGCGGGGTCAATTCGGCGGCCCAGTCGGCTTCTGGCTTCTGCACCGAGTACTCGGTGCCGTCTGGGCGGGTGTGGCCATCATTACGCGGGGTGGATGCGCTCATGCCTATATTCTAGTTATCGGCTTTGGCTCCGGGGCGGTCAACGTGCCGTTCCGCGAGATCCTTGGTTTTACCGATTAGGGTGCGACTGTGAGCGACTTCCTTGACACCCGGACAACATGGCTAAGTGACGAAGAGTTGGCAATTGCTCGTGGCCACCTTCCCGTGGTTTATGTCGATGCCGTGCCGGTGCGAACCGATGCAAATGGCGAGGTCACCAAGGTTGGCCTATTGCTTAGAGGTATGCCGGATGGGAGCATCAGTCGAGCAATAGTTTCTGGTCGAGTGCTTTACGGCGAACGTATTCGCGACGCTTTAATCCGGCACCTGGAGAAAGACTTAGGTTCCATGGCGATGCCGCAGATACCTGTCACCGCGCAACCCTTCACCGTCGTTGAATATTTCCCGGACCCAACTATCACCGGGTTCCACGATCCGCGGCAGCATTGCGTCGCCATGGCATTTGTCGTCCCGATTTTTGGTGACTGCGCACCCTCGCAGGATTCATTGGACCTAGTTTGGGTAAGCCCCGCTGAAGCAGCATCCCATGATTTCCAAGCTGAAATGAGTGGTGGGCAAGGCCGTTTAGTGAGAATGGCACTCGCCTACTGCGGGATGTTGCTCTAGTCCCGTTTAACTCCGTGCGCGGGGCGTATTGTTCGACACACCCAAGGTCCGAGGGCTCTGAGTAGTAATGAACGCGCCATCTGGAATACTGGAGCGGTGACCACTCTTGTTGACAGTTTTTCGGAGCAGCGTCTGCTCTTGGATTTAGAGCCCGTTGTAGAAGTTGAGCTCAATCGGCACTTAAGTCAGGCAAAGGAATGGTTCCCACACGAGTACATACCGTGGAGCCTCGGCGAGGACTTCGCAGGTCCACTCGAGGGCAAGGAGTGGACCCCGGAGGAGCAGCGTTTTAGTGATGTTGCCCGCACAAGTTTGATCGTTAACTTGCTTACCGAAGACAATCTCCCCAGCTACCACCGCGAAATCGCAAACTTTTTGGGGCTTGATGGTCCGTGGGGCCATTGGGTCGGGCGCTGGACGGCCGAAGAAGGTAGACACGGTATTGCGATCCGCGATTATTTACTTGTTACGCGGTCAATTGACCCGATTGCTCTTGAGCGCGCGCGCATGGTGCACATGACCGAGGGCTTCAAAGCGATACACCCTGGGGTGCTC
>JBAXHK010000418.1:0-1719 GCA_037138935.1 Actinomycetes bacterium | reverse complement strand
GTGGTGAAACATCATGACGTACCTTCCTTACGTGAACTTCACATGGCGAATGCCACTGGCCTCATTAATCACGGTCGCGGCCCTCTTTAGCTTCGCGCCAAGCGCCAGCGGTGCACCATCAGTCGATCCGGTGGTTGGCGTGCTCACCGCCGGTGGGCAGCGCCAGTGGATAGATCGCGAAGGTAGCGGCTCACCGACCTTGGTCATCTCATCTGGCCTTGGGGCTGACAGCAGTATGTGGTCAAGGGTGCTGCCCAAACTGCGCACCATGACCCGCACGTGTATTTACGACCGGCCCGGGCTCGGTAAAAGCCCGAAGCGCAATGGGGCGAAAGGCACCGATGCGGGTGAGCATGCGAAGTAACTTAAGTCTCTGCTGATCGCGGCCGGTGAATCCGGCCCATTCATTCTCATGGGCCATTCGTACGCGGGCTTGATAGTTCGCGCATTCGCGGCACAAACACCTGTTGAGGTGGCAGGCATGCTCTTACTAGACGCTGTATACCCAGGTATTCATCGAACATTTCTATCTTCATATAAGAGCCCATGGCATGAGGGCGGTACTTCAATAGATATGGCAGCCAGCGAGCGAGCAACTAATGGTGGCCCTGACCTGGGTTCCACCCCGCTTGTAGTTATCACCGCTGGCTATCCGAGTAACGGCACGAGTTGGGCTGACAAAAAATGGAACGCGGAGCAGGATGCCGCTACAAAGTTATCAACCAATTCACTGCACTTGATCGCTAAGAACTCAGGCCACCTGATTCAGCAGCAACAACCAGCGATCGTGATTGCCGGGGTTAGGCGACTACTTGACGCGGCACGTACTAGCACGCCGCTAAGTGCGACTAGCCGTTAAATCATTTCCCCGGCATCGAGTTCGCCGAGTTGTTCTACCCGACGCTCGTGGCGGCCGCCTTCAAAGTCAGTTGAAAGAAAGACGTCGAGGGCTTCGAGGGCAGTGTCTGGATCAGTGAAGCGCTCTCCGAAACAGGCAACATTGGCGTCATTGTGGCGGCGAGTCATTTCGGCATCATCATTTGCTCTGATCACCGCACCGCGGGCTCCGGCAACTTTATTTACCGCCATCGCTATGCCCTGCCCGCTTCCGCAAACGGCGACTCCAAGATCGGCATCGCCATCAGCGACCGCGTGGCCGACCGCGGCCCCGTAATGCGGATAATCAACACTGGCTTCGGAGTCGGTGCCGAGGTCAATGACGTCATAGTCGTTTTCGATCAGCCATTGCTTTAGCGTGCTTTTCAGCGTGAATCCCGCATGGTCTGATCCGATTGCAATTCTCACTTTGACTCCCCTGCTCCACTTTGCCTAGGTCTTCCGCTAATGAGTTGCTGATCCCGCACCAGTTGGGTCATTGTATCGCGCCGCTCTGCGCGCAGTTGCATCGCGGTCTGCACAGGTGTGACCACACTCGATGCCTCGGCACGGTTTGCTGCTCGGACTTGGCCCGCTGCAAGTATCGCTGCGCCAACAACCGCAGCATTGGGCACATCAACCACCCCGAGTGCACACCCGGTTGCATCAGATAGGAGTTGGCGGAAAACCCGATCGTGAGTTCCGCCGCCAACAAGTGGTACGACATCGGGCAATACCAGACCGTTATTTGTCACCGCGTTGGCCGCCAAGGCGACAGCTTAGGAAACTCCCTCCAAGATGCTGCGCAGCATCGCCGCACGATCGGTCGACAAGCCAATACCG
>JBAXHK010000417.1:0-1724 GCA_037138935.1 Actinomycetes bacterium | reverse complement strand
GCTGAATTTTGGCATGCACGCATTCGCGAAGAACTTAGCCTCTCAGCCGAAGATAACCCGGATATGGATGCGCTGATCTCCAAGCAGGGCTATCGCGGTTCGAGGTACTCATTTGGCTACCCCGCATGCCCCGATTTGGAGCAACAGACCGAGATAGTAAAGCTATTGGATCCGGGGCGCATTGGTGTTGAGCTTTCAGAAGAGTTCCAACTGCATCCGGAACAGTCAACGAGTGCAATCATCGTGCACCATCCAGAGGCCAAATATTTCAATGCCACCTGAGTTACCTAGTGCGGTGCTTTTCGATATGGACGGCACCCTGCTCGACTCCGAGCCCCTTTGGTTAATTGCCGAGACCAACACCATGCAAGTCATGGGATGTGGCTGGGACCTCAGCGATCAAGAGCATTGCCTGGGTGGACCCGTAAATCGAGTTGTTGCACACATGCGCTCGAAGTTAAGCACGCATACGGCCGATAAATTTGATAGTTCATGGGTTGAGGCCTATCTCATGGCTCAGGTGCTCGACCAATACGGACGCGGTGACATCCCTTGGATGCCCGGTGCACGCGATTTGGTTGCAAGTGCCCGCGCCTTGAATTTGCCCCTTGCGCTTGTCACCAACTCACCGCGCGCCATAGTCGAGGGCGCACACCGCGGCATCATCGCTGATCTTGGATACGACCCTTTCGGTGTGCTTGTCGTAGGTGACGAGGTAGGTAAACCGAAACCGCATCCAGAGCCATTCCAAACAGCGGCCACGCGATTGGGGGCAACACCGAGTGACTGCCTAGCGGTTGAGGATTCCCCAACCGGGGTGCTTGCTGCAATTGAAGCCGGTTGCCAGGTTGTCGCCATCGAGCACCTAGCGCCACTTACTGAATTCAGTGCTGCCAGCCGGATTAAGAGCCTTGCTGGTCACACTTTTGAAAGTCTTTGGAAACTTGCGCCCTCGAACTGATCTACTTCGCGAGCCCCCCGCGGACGGGAATTACGGCCCATGAGCTTACCGGCGGGAGCGCTGGGGGAGTCCCTCCCCAAGCCGGGCACAGGTTTCGATAACTGCACCAGTCACATAGTTTCGAGGTAGTGGGTGCGAAGACACCACTGGTTGCAGCTGAATTGATCGCCGCCCGCAAGGCGAGGATCTTTACTTCGGTGGCTTCCAGATCACTTTCGGTTGGTTCGTAGCGCAGCAAACTTTTACTGCCCAAATAGACCAATTGCAACATCTTTGGGACGACACCGGTAAGGCGCCACCAGGCCAAGGCGTAAAAGCGCATTTGGAACATCGCCTTGTCTTCATAGCGCGCACTCGGGGCCCGACCAGTTTTGTAATCAACGATTCGAATGTCACCAGCCGGGGTGCGATCAACCCGATCTATAAAGCCTCGAATGGTGAAATTATCGGTAATCTCGACCGAGATACCGAACTCACGTTCATGGGGTTCGAGGCGCTGCGGATTCTCCAAGCCAAAATAACTATCAATGAAGGTGGCCGCTGGTGCGATTACCGCTGCGGCCACCTGAGCCGAAGGTGCATCCTCCGCTATGGACAACTCAGCTCGCAGCACGGCCGCGGAAGCAGGCTCGGCAACTAAAAGCTCCTCCCAGGATCGTTGCAGCAATTTCGTTGCCTCCGCGACCGTGCGTTCTTGCACAGGTAGGTCAAATAGCAACTCCAGGGCCCGATGCACCATGGTGCCGCGCAACGCGGCCGGCGA
>JBAXHK010000416.1:0-1736 GCA_037138935.1 Actinomycetes bacterium | reverse complement strand
ACCGTATCGGGTTAGGGCCCCGGGCTTGAAATTCTCCAAGACGATGTCGGCGCGTTTTGCCAGGTTTTGGGCGATCAGCTGATCGTTGGGTGCACCGATATCTAATGCGAGTGATCGTTTATTGCGGTTGACGGCGTGGAAATAGGTGGATTGCCCATCGGGTGCATAAGGGGGCCCCCAGGCTCGAGTGTCATCTCCGGCGCCTGGTCGTTCTACCTTGATCACAGTGGCTCCAAGGTCAGCGAGCAGCATCGAAGCGTACGGCCCCGCCAGCACCCGCGAGAAATCTGCTACCAGTACACCGTCAAGCGCACCGGGCATTAGCGGTAGGCCGCTATTCCGGTAAGTGCTTCGCCGACTACGAGAGTGTGCATCTCGTTGGTGCCCTCGTAGGTATACACCGACTCGAGGTTGTTCATGTGTCGGATAATCGGATATTCAAGGGTGATGCCGTTGCCACCAAGAATGCCGCGGCACTCACGCGCGATGTTTAAGGCTTCGCGTGCGTTGTTCAACTTTCCTACGCTTACCTGCTCTGGGCGGATGAGGTGTTGATCTTTAAGGCGCCCGAGGTGCAGTGCGAGCAAAGTGCCTTTACCTAGTTCAACTGCCATATCAGCGAGTTTCTTTTGGGTGAGTTGGAAGCTCGCAATCGGCTTGTCGAATTGCTCTCGATCAATTGAGTAGGAGATAGCGGTCTCCAGGCAGTCTCGTGCAGCGCCCATGGTGCCGAAGATAATGCCAAATCTGGCTTCATTGAGGCAGGACAGTGGGCCTTTGAGCCCCTTGACGCCGGGTAGCATCGCGTCACTGGGCAATTTGATGTCGGTGAAGACCAATTCACTTGTCACCGATGCGCGCAGCGACATCTTCTTGTGGATCTCGTTGGCAACAAAACCGGGGGAGTTGGTTGGCACCACGAAGCCGCGAATACCGTCATCGGTCTGGGCCCACACGACGGCAACATCAGCGACATTTCCATTGGTGATCCACATTTTCGAGCCGTTGAGGAGCCAATCGTCACCATCGCGCTTGGCGTTAGTGCGCATACCCGATGGGTTTGACCCAAAGTCTGCCTCGGTGAGCCCAAAGCAACCAATGGCAGCACCGGTGGCCATTTGGGGTAGCCAGGTCGTCTTTTGCTCCTCGGAGCCAAAGGCGTGGATCGCGTACATTGCCAAGGATCCCTGAACGCTAACTAATGAACGCAGCCCCGAGTCGCCGGCCTCCAGTTCGAGGCAGGCCAAGCCATATGCCACCGCCGAGGTGCCGGCGCAGTCATACCCTTCCAGGTGCATCCCCAAAACCCCGAGCCCACCGAGTTCTAGTGCGAGCTCCCGGGCCGGGATTTGACCGGATTCGAACCAATCGGCGATCCGCGGCCGAATCTGCGTGTCGACATAAGTTCGGACGACATCTCGGATGGAGCGCTCCTCTTCGGAAAGCAGGTGATCGATCGCGAAGAGTTCGAAGGGGTGTTGTGGTGACTTGTTCATGGCGGCTCCTGCCTTCTTGGCTTGGGTGGGGATCTGTGACCTTAAACTATTGTATCCAATCTAGCAGATTGGATACAATCCTGTCGACCTAGTGTCCGATCTTGCGCGCCAGCACTGCGGCCCGGCGCGACGGGCGCCCGGTGCGGTTTTCAATCTCATCGGCACTGGAAATTGCCCGCAGCGCCAAGTTCGTTGCCAGCCAGCGCAGCGGCTCCGGCTCCCACTTGGGGGAGCGGTGGT
>JBAXHK010000415.1:0-1741 GCA_037138935.1 Actinomycetes bacterium | reverse complement strand
GAGGCCACGGTACGCTCTCTGCAGGAGCATGCACGCGATCTGCTAAAGCTTCGCGAGAGTGCGAGCGGTAGCCTCAGCCCTTCGGAGCCACGATGAACCGGGGCCGCGACTACAAAAGGTGCGTGAACTAGGTGCCAGTACAGGTGAGGGGTGAAGTACTTGACGTTCGGCGCGCCGGCGGATACTACGTGCTCTCAATCACGGCCCAAGGTATCCCAGAGCAGTTTCGGCCCGGCCACTTCGTAACCATCGGTATCGGTGGCGAAGAGTCTGGCCTAATCTTGCGTCGCGCATTTGCAATTCATCAAGTTCAATCCCGCGGTGTTTACGGTGGCACACTCGATGTTGTAGTAGGGGTACAGGGTAAGGGCACTCGCTGGCTTAGTGAGCGTCGTCGCCATGACACCCTTGACATCGTTGGTCCGCTAGGCAAGCCCTTCATTTTGCCGAAAGAGGGGGTACCGTGTGTGCTTGTCGGAGGCGGCTACGGTTCAGCGCCGCTATTTATGTTGGCCGAACAACTTCGTGAACGTGGTTGTCGAGTCGATGTAGTGCTTGGTGCATCAACCGAAGAAAAACTCTATGGTGTCCTCGATATCAAGCGGGTCTCTTCGATGCTCACGATAACCACCGAGGACGGCTCGTCTGGCACGAAAGGCCGGGTTACCGATGTGCTGCCCGACATTATGGAACGTAATGACTCTGCGGTGGTTTACGCCTGCGGCCCAATGGGCATGCTCGCGGCGGTTGCCGGCATCGCAGCGGAATATCGCGCGTATAGCCAGTGCTCGGTGGAAGAATCCATGGCCTGCGGTATCGGAATCTGCATGACATGTGTTTTGCCGGTAATCGGTGAGGATGGCATTACCCGCATGGTCCGGTCCTGTGTCGAAGGCCCAATTTTTCGTGGTGATTTGGTTCGCTGGAACGAAATAGGCACTATTCCGTCCGATGCGCTTGGTGCGCCGGCATTGGATATGTCATGACCCGGGCCATGTTTGGGCGCGGGATTGGATCAGCCGCCGCGTCCATTCCGAACACCGATATGACGGCGGCACTCGCGTCACTCGCGATGCCAAGCCCGGTTTTGACCGCGTCCGGATGCGCTGCGTCTGGGCGCGAACTCGATCAATTCTTCGATATCACCAAGATCGGAGCGATCGTAACTAAGAGCGTGATGCTGCGGGCCCGCTCCGGGCGCCCAACCCCGCGCATGTGTGAGACCCCGAGTGGCATGCTCAACTCGATCGGTTTGCAGGGCCCGGGCATCGAGGACTTCATTGAAGTGGACTTAGCGTGGCTGGAAGCGCGTGGCGCTCGAACCGTGGTGTCAATCGCGGGGGAGTCGGTCGATGAGTACGGAAAACTTGCGCAAAAGTTGCGCACGGTAGGGGGAGTTGATGCCATTGAGGTCAATATTTCGTGCCCAAATGTCTCTGACCGAAATCAAGTTTTTGCCTGCGATCCCGAAATGGCAGCCAACGTAATTCAAACGGTGCGCCGGCAAAGTGACTCGCAGACGCCGATTTTCGCCAAGTTATCTCCTGACGTTACCGATATTGCCGAGATCGCCCGGTCGGTGGTGCGCGCGGGAGTTGATGGTTTAACGGTAATTAATACAGCGCTGGGCATGGTGATAGATGTCGAGACGATGCGACCGGCGCTCGCCGGGGTTACCGGTGGCCTGAGCGGGCCCGCAATTCGACCGATCGCGCTTCGCTGCGTTTGGCAAATTCGCCAG
>JBAXHK010000414.1:0-1745 GCA_037138935.1 Actinomycetes bacterium | reverse complement strand
TGAGGTTATGAGCATCGCCGCTGAACCATCGGAGATCTGCGAGGCATTACCGGCGGTGACAACACCACCCTCCTTGAACGGGGTCTTCAAACCCGCGAGGGATTCCAAGGTGGTGCCGGCGCGGATCCCCTGATCGGTGCTGACAACTCCACTTGCTGTGGTGATCGGGATGATCTCGTCAGCAAATAGACCAGCCGCGGTGGCAGCGGCGGCCCGCTCATTTGAGGTGACCGCGATTTGATCAAGGTCAGTGCGGCTCAGATTCCATTGCTCAGCGATCATTTCGGCGCTGATGCCTTGGCCAACCAAACCACCGTTATAACGATCAATCATGCGGGGCCCAAATGGACCCTCGCCACCGGCCGCATTGGAGAACATCGGCACGCGTGACATAGATTCGACGCCACCAGCAATCACGAAGTCATATTGCCCAGCTATCACGCCGGCGGCGCCAAAGTGCGCGGCCTGCTGGCTCGACCCGCATTGGCGGTCGATCGACACACCGGTTACCTCCTCGGGGAAGCCGGCCGCCAGCGCGGCATTGCGACCGACATTGAAAGCTTGTTCGCCAACTTGCGAGACTGCGCCCCAGATCACGTCATCAATAAGTGCTGGGTCGATACCGGTGCGAGCGATGAGTCCTTGGAGCACCATTGCTGAAAGGTCAACGGGGTGGATACCGCTCAGTGCGCCTTTCTCGGCCTTGCCGATGCCGACCGGGCTGCGCACTGCACCGACGATGACTGCGTCGCGAACCATTATGTCTCCCTTGACTGTTGACTTGATGTTACTGACTTGATATTTGTTATTGAGGGCCGTGCTCGTGTTACATCGAGATGCCACCGTCGACAGGAAGCACGACCCCTGTTACGTATGCGGCTTCTTCAGAGGCAAGGAATCCGACGGCAGCGCAAATTTCGACGGGTTCAGCAAACCTTCCGGCCGGGATATCTGCGGTCATTTCAGCTAGCTTTTCGGCAGGAATTGACGCGATCATTCGCGTTGCCGCATTTGGCGAGATCGCATTTACGGTTACCCCAAAACGCGCGAGTTCTTTGGCAGCGGTCTTGGTAAACCCGATGATCCCGGCTTTAGCCGTGGCGTAATTCGCCTGCCCCGTATTGCCGCGCAAACCGGTATAAGAAGTCACGTTGATCACGCGCCCGTACTCCTGCGCGCGAAAGTGGGGTACGCAAGCACGCGTGAATTTGAAAGTGCCGCCGGCGTGCACAGCGAGAACAGCCTCCCAATCCTCATCGGTGATTTTCCACAGGACGTTGTCACGCAAAATGCCGGCGTTGTTAACCATTACGTCAATGCGCCCGAATTTTTCAATCGCGGTGTCGACAACCCGCTGCACATCGTCAGTTTTACTCACGTCTGCCTGAATCGCCGTTATCCCAAGACCGGCGACCGCCGCCTCAAGTACGTCACCATCGAAATCGACAGCGATGGTGTCCGCGCCGGCAGCTTTGAAGAACTTGGCCAGCTCTAAGCCAATACCGCGCGCGGCGCCGGTGATGATGACCGTGCGGCCGGTAATCGGGTCTTTGCTGAATTCAGGCACGGGAGTTGTCTGGTGGCTGGTGGCTGGTGGCTGGTGGCTGGGATTGTCGCTGCCTTAGAAACACGCGTCAAACGCACTCTGGAATACTTCAATCACCGGACCGCTCCGGTCGAACAGAATCGACACGGCGTCGAAGCGGCACGGGCACTCCGTGAAACCCTTCCCGGCCATGTACTCG
>JBAXHK010000413.1:0-1746 GCA_037138935.1 Actinomycetes bacterium | reverse complement strand
AGGTCTACTCGTATAAGGCGAGAATTGCTGCGATATCCGGTGATCCGGCCGTCGGCAATCATCTGCCGGATGGTTCGGGTTGTGACGTTGAGATAGTGAGCGGCGTCGGTGGGGCTGGCCCAGCGACGTGAACCGTTTGATGGCATGCGAAACAAGCCCTTTCAAGGGGTGTTTCGGTTGCCTGACCCGAATGTCCGCAGAGTAGGCGGGATAGGCGCGCTTTTCGCCAGCTGTCGGCGCATCGTTGGCTCTATCGACCCGGCTGCTCGGATGCGGCCTCGCATCGCAAAATGCTTAGCTAAATTCCGTCCGGATACTCTGATCGCCTCAAATCATATTCGAGCGCCGCCCGATTCCGTAACTATTGTCCTCCGGCGAGTCGCGACATTTTCTCTGCGACCGTTTGAGCCCGACCCTTCGCGACACTTTGGTAGTTCATCGCAGCGGCCGGTGTCGAGTGACCTAACCGCTGCATCAACTCATACAAGGTTGCGTCGCCGCCGGTAGGGAGTGCGGCGAACACCGCCCCGGTATGACGCAAGTCGTGGAAATGCAGATCATCGCGTCGTGCCTTAGCCCTGGCTGGAAAGTAATGGCGTTTGAATGTCGATCCGGCAAGGTGCTTTTCAGGATTTGTGACGGCCGGGAACAACAACGCATTTGCGCCAGAACCGGTATGCACAGCCAGGTGGTCGGCGATAGCGCCGAGAATGTGCGGTGGTATCGCGACGTCCCGCACTCCAGCTTGGGTTTTCGGTGGGCCGACCTCCGGCCCGTCCTTCGTTCTTGTCACGCCGCGACGAATGCGTAACACTCCACTGCCCTCAGTTATTTGAACGTCCTGGCGACGAAGTTCTGTGACTTCGCCAAACCTCAGGGCACACCATGCCCCGATCAGAATCATCGCCCGATACCGATCAGGCATCTCTTCAATGATGACGGCGAGCTCTTCGACGCTAGCCGCCTGGACTTGGTGGGCGCGTTTGGTAGAGCCGGCACCACGGATAGTGCAAGGGTTTATATGAGTTTTGCCATCAGTGAGGGCCGTGCGAAGGATCGTCCGAAGCAGGCTGTAAGCGTGGCTCCTAAGTGTTGGTGTCTTGGGGTTTAGTTTTGCGTACCAGTCGCGGATATCGTCTGGGGTAATAGACGCAATGGGTAGCTCACCGAGGCGCGGCAGGATTTGCTTCTCGAGAAGGTTGCGGTACTCCTCCCGCGTGCGGGATCTGAGGTCGCGTTGGCGAAGCCAGCGTTCGGTATAGGTCTTGAGGGTGAGCTTGGCTTGCGGCTTGTCCCCCGTGCCGGGTGGCAGCCACGTCCGTTGAATGATCTCTGCTTGGCGTAACGCCAAAAATCCGCGCGCATCTTTCTCGGTGATGAACGTGCTGGGCGCGCTATAGCGGCGTCCGTCAGTGCCGTAGTACATGGCACGGTAGCGCCCGCTAGGCAGTTTATGGACGGTGCCGAACACGCCGCGTTTTTGGGCCTTGCGGCCCTCTCCTCGTGCCAACTCTGTGGGTCTTTCTGGTCGATGGTTTCGTGAACTCCGTGAACTTCGTGAACTCTTTGTGAGCTAACGAAACCGTATCAAGCTTCCGTAATCTTCCGCCTGGTTCCACCTACTAGTGCAGGGTATTCGCAGCTAGAGTCAGGTTTGCAGCAGTTCACGTACCCCATGCTAGCAACCCTGCGTCACTGGTTCAATCCCAGTATCGCGCACCAGTGTTGTTTTAAGTCGGGCTAAGA
>JBAXHK010000412.1:0-1753 GCA_037138935.1 Actinomycetes bacterium | reverse complement strand
GGATTCACCCTCTTTCTGGTCCCTCTCGATACACCAGGTGTCTCACGCAGTCAGAGACTTCACAAACTGGGAATGAAGTCGTCCGACACCGCGATTCTCACTTTCGAAGACGTGCGGGTTCCTCAATCTGCGGTACTGGGTGAAATCGGTCGTGGATTCGCCCAGATCATGTGGCAGCTGCAGGGTGAGCGCCTGTGCAACTGCGCCGGCATGCTGGCGATGGCCAATCGCGCACTTGACCTTGCAATGGAATACGTAAAGCAGCGCTATGTCTTCGGCAAACCCCTCTCCGAGATGCAGGTCACCCGTCACCGCGTCGCCAGAATGGCTGCCGAGCTCGCGGCCGCTCGTGAACTCACCTACCGCACCGTTGAACGCTTCGCGAAGGGCGAATACCCCGTTCTGGAGATCTCCATGGCAAAGTATGTGGCTGCCCAGACGGCAAACAGGGTGGTCGACGACTGCCTCCAGCTCTTCGGTGGAGCTGGATACATGAACGAGTACCCCATTGAGCGCCTGTGGCGGGACCTTCGTCTTCACCGAATTGGCGGTGGATCAGACGAGGTAATGCTCGAGATTGTAAGCAAGCGCCTGAATTGGTGAGTTGCTCCACGTGTTGTACGCACCGGCTGAGATTCCCTCGTTCGCTCAAAATCTGCCGATCAAGATTCGTGGGGTGTGTGAGGATGTCGGTGTGCTTAAGCCTGAGCAGTACCTTTCATCCATAGAACGTGATGCGGCAGCCTTTGCCATAGCGCTGCAGGCTGGCGTACTCGATCTAGAAATCGCAGCCTGTCCCGGCTGGACGCTGGAGCAACTCGGCAGACATCTCGGCGGTGTGCATCGATGGGCCGCAGCGATCCTCGAGTCTGGGGTATCAGGCCAGGTGCCAGAGGGACCAGCTGACGGGGACAAACTCGCGACTTGGTTCATAGATGGCGCCGATGAGCTGTTAGCGGCGTTGCGGAGTAGTGATCCGGCGGCGGCAACATGGACATTCGGTCCGCACCCGCAACGCACCTCTTTTTGGTTCCGCCGACAGGCGCACGAGACAGCCATGCACCTATTTGATGCACATCGGGCAATGGGGATCGGAACCGAATTCGATGTGGACCTTGCAGCGGACGGAATTGATGAGGTCTGCACTATCTTGTTTCCTCGCCAGGTTCGACTGGGACGAACCCGCGCGTTGCAGCAGGGTGTCTCGCTGGTCCTGCTCGACGGTCCAGAGACCAAACATGTCATCGCTGGTGACGGAAACGATCCTGACGCCGACGCCGACGCCATTGTGTTCGGTTCGGCCCAGCGACTCCTGCTTGCACTTTGGGGTCGTGGGGGTATCGAGGGGCTTGATGTTCAAGGTGACCCGGATGTCGTGCGAAGAATTTTGGGCTCGGGTCTGACGGCCTGACCGGCGGGGGATGTTACATAGGACAGTATGCGTTCCCCGACAAATGCAATTGAGAGCCAGTTGCACTTAGTTGGCGCTGCCGGGAAAACTTGTTCTCCTACTGGGGGTGACCTCACCCTCCCTACACCGGCCTTAAGTCAGCCATCCGCTATCCGCAGATTTGGTGTGATCGAGGCGACACGACGACCAAAGGGAAGCAAAAACCTAGCCGGTGCTAACGTCGAGGGCATGACGAATGACTATCACCGATGAAAGCTCCATCGGCTGTGGTCGGGATAGGAGAAGTCCCTACGGGGCGCTATCCCGAGCGCAGCGACTTGGAGGCGGCAGTTACCGCTTGTC
>JBAXHK010000411.1:0-1773 GCA_037138935.1 Actinomycetes bacterium | reverse complement strand
AGCGCCTGCGCCTCCCAAGCCGCTGACCAACGCCCGTAATAAGCCGCATAGGAGGACAATGAACGAACCAGTGGCCCCTGGCGGCCTTCCGGCCGCAAATCCGCGTCGATATCCAATGGTGGGTCGCTGGTCGGTGCCATCAAAAGCGTACGTAATTCATTTGCCACCGCAAATGCCGCAGAATTCGCCGCATTCTCATCGGCGCCAGCAATGGGCTCGTAGACAAACATGACATCAACATCACTGCCCAAACCAAGCTCGCGCCCACCAAAGCGGCCCATCCCAATTACGGTGAAGCGCATCGGCAGCTCAGCCCCGCCACCCACTACCCGCTCGGCAACACGCAGGGCGCCGGCTACCGTCGCGGTGGCAACGTCACTAAGTGCAACTTGCGCTCCATCGATCTGGGCTACCTGCAGTAACTCGGCGACCGCAATCCGAAAGAGCTCGCGTCGGCGCAGCGATCGCACCGCCCCAACGGCAATAACCGGATCGTCATGCCGCTCAGCAGCAGATGCCGCCTCGGCGAGAAGTGTCTCCAAAGATCGGGGTTCAAGTTCACTTTGATCCGCGAGCATAGCCACGTTTTCAGGTGCCCGAAGCAGCAATTCAGTAGCGTATTTACTCGAAGCCAGCACCTGCGCCATGCGTTCGGCCGCCGTTGATTCGTCACGAAGTAGCCGCAGGTACCAGTGGGTCGAGCCCAGTACATCGCTAACCCGCCGAAACCCAAGGAGGCCAGCATCCGGGTCAGGGGCATTTGCGAACCAACCCAGCATCACCGGCAACAAGGTGCGCTGAATGGCCGCGCGCCTGCTGACTCCCGAGGTCAAGGCCTCAAGATGTCGAAGTGCCCCGGCCGGGTCTTGATAGCCCAGGGCGCGCAGGCGCTGCTCGGCGGCCTCGGGGGTAAGCCGTGCCTCACCAGCATCAAGGCGTGCTACGGCCTGCAGCAGCGGCCGGTAGAACAATTTTTCATGTAGTCGGCGCACCTCGCGGGCGTGCGTACGCCACTTCGCATGTAGTTCACCAACAGGATCACCACGATAGCCAAGTGACCTACCAAGGCGCCTGAGATCACTTTCGTCCTCAGGCATGGTGTGAGTGCGGCGCAACTTATGAAGCTGCAACCGGTGCTCAAGGGTGCGAAGAAACCGATAGGCATCAGCCAAAGTTGATGCATCGTCGCGGCCAACATAACCCCAAACCGCGAGCGCCTCAAGGGCATCAAGGGTTGTTGAACTTCGCAGCATGACGTCACTTCGACCATGTACTAGCTGGAGCAATTGCACCGAAAACTCGACATCGCGAAGCCCACCCGGGCCTAGTTTCAGCTCGCGCTCACCAATGCGGGCAGGTACCTGCTCTTCCACCCTGCGGCGCATCGCCTGCACATCCGTCACAAATCCGTCGTGATCTGCAGCACTCCAGACAAATGGCGCTACCGCATCCACATATCTGGCTCCAAGTTCAAGATCACCAGCCGAGGGGCGCGCCTTCAGTAAGGCCTGGAACTCCCATGTCTTTGCCCAGCGCTCGTAATAGTCAAGGTGCGACTCGATAGTGCGCACGAGTGCACCTTGCTTACCCTCAGGGCGCAGCGCCGGATCAACCTCCCAGATCGATCCTTCGGTGGTTACCGAGTTACATGCGCGCATCACGCCGATCGCCAAGTCCGTGGCGGTCTTCAATGCACCTTCTTCAGCGCCCCCGCTGGCCTCGGCCACAAAAATTACATCAACATCACTTACATAGTTCAATTCACGTCCACCG
>JBAXHK010000410.1:0-1794 GCA_037138935.1 Actinomycetes bacterium | reverse complement strand
TTGTGGTTATCAATGTAAATGGCCTCGCAGTTGCACCAAGTGTCGCGCTGCTTGGCGTGATTACTTTCATCGGCGCCTTGGATGCATTCGCCGGGTTAGCCGCTGTCGTAGTTTTTGGTGCTGGAGTTGCAATATCAGGTGGCATAACCGGCGTCGACAGCGTTCGCACCTTATTGGGCCTTGCGGTAATTGGCTTTGGCCCCGCTCTCATCGCCGGCGCATCACGGCCACTGCGCCGAGCAGGACATGAGTTTGACGCCTGGGAGCGAGTTACCGATTTCGTCATCATCCCGCTCCTCGGAGCCTTCGCGGTGCAAAGCATGGTGTCATCTTTATCCGGGTTATCCGGGTATGAAATGCCCATCACTCAATACGCAAACCTCATTGCGCTTATTGCTCTCATCGGATTACTCGCGCGCGTGAGTCTAGAAGAATTCGCGGCCCGGGCTTACCCAGCACGCATTACCGCGATTGCGCCGGCAGATATTCCAAAGCCCGGAACTTTGCAACGCACCATCGTCGTGATTATTAGAACGGCGATCTTTGTATTTATCGCGGTTGCTTTCATCGGAAACGTCTGGCAGCTGTGGGTCGGCGCATTAATTTTCGCCGCGGCGCAACTTTGTGAGGTTTTCGCTTCGAAAATGCCGAACAATCCGAAACTCTTTCATGCCGTGCCGGTTGGTATCCCGAAAATGGTATTGATCTTGCTCATCTCACTCGGTGTTACCACGATGTTGACATTGGTGCTGGGAACTAACGCCGACCTTGCCCGATTCTCATTCGTCTTCTTGATGCTACCCGGCCTATTGCTCGCGGCCCTTGGCATGTTCGGGCGTGAGCCAATCGAGGGTGATACTCGCTGGTACCTGCGCCCAAATATGCGGCTGTGGTATCGGGCCGGTGGCGTGCTGCTACTCGTCGCCGCTATCTACATCACGCAATTGCTTTAACCACTGGTAAGAATTCACTAACTAGTAAGCCCTTTGAATGCCTCTGCAATCGCCGCTTGGCCAGCAGCTTCGTACTTGTCAGGGTCGAGCACTTGCCCGAGTTGAATACCAACCCCTTGGCGATCGTGGACCTAGGCGCTGACTAACGTGCCGGCCTCAGTCTCAGCAAATTCCACATCGAATCTGATGGGCATTTCCTCGGTATGCACAAACAAACCGGCCGTGTAAGAATCCGCTATGGAGCCAACCCGAAGGCAATTTCTGACCGGTGCCTGCGCCCTTGTGGGCGCCGGACTCGGTGTCGCACTACTCGCCGACTCGGCCGATGCGGCCACCGGCATCAAGCGCAAAAAGAACGGCCAAGTAGAAGTCACGGTCGCGCAAATCCCCGGCTTGCAGCAAGTAGATGGCGTGGTGAACCTAGGCACCGTCAAAGGAATTCCGACAGCAGTTGTCTGCACCGGGCCTTCTACATACACCGCGCTGAACCTGCGCTGCCCCCATGCCGGAGTCACCGTGCGCGACACCGGCAGTGAATGGCTCTGCCCGGCACACGGATCCCAATTCGAGTTAGACGGCGCCTTCATCAGTGGGCCCGCCGGTCGCGCCTTGGCACCGGTGCGCTCTCGATTAAGGAATGGGATCTTGACGGTCGGTTAGGCCGCAATACGTGAGCCAAAGATAAGGCCCCGTTGACATAAGCCATCGGGGCTTCGGTGGCGGAGGCGGGGAGATTTGAACTCCCGATGGGCGTTAAAACCCAAACCGCATTAGCAGTGCGGCGCCATAGACCGGACTAGGCGACGCCTCCACGCTGGGAACCATAGATTTCTGACCTGTT
>JBAXHK010000409.1:0-1811 GCA_037138935.1 Actinomycetes bacterium | reverse complement strand
AAAGTTGAAGCAGCGGATAGCCCGACCTGCTGGGCGCTGGCGACTACGCCATGCTCTCGCGCATCAGCCAAGAATTTTTGTCCTTGGCGGTAGATCACCACCCCGCCCGCAGCACCTACCGCGGTCCAAAACAACCTGCGCACGACTACTCCCAAACCGGCTAGTGACTCCTGAACCCTTTGACCCAACCTTATCCGGCCGGCTTCCCGCGCCGCGCTTGCTCTAGACGTGCAGCCACCTGCGCCCAGTGGGCCTCGGCCCCGTGTGTGGTGGGCTGGTAGTAGTGCGACCCGACCAAAATATCCGGCAGGTACTGCTGCTCGGCGACACCACCGGGTAGATCGTGCGGGTAGATGTAGGTCTGGCCGTGGCCCAGTGCCGCCGCTCCCGGGTAGTGGGCATCGCGTAGCCAAGGGGGCACGGACCCAACAACCCCACGCTTCACGTCACCGGTAGCTGCCCCAATCGCGAGCACCACGGCATTTGATTTTGGTGCAAGTGCGGCGTGGATCGTGGCGTGGGCCAAAATAATTTGCGCCTCTGGCATGCCCACTAAAGCAACTGCTGACGCGGCGGCAACCGCGGTCTGCAACACACTTGGATCCGCCATCCCGATGTCCTCACTGGCCAAGATCATCAAACGTCGAGCCACAAACCTTGGGTCTTCGCCGGCTTCAAGCATGCGGGCCAAATAGTGGAGGGCCGCATCTACGTCACTACCGCGCACACTCTTTATGAAAGCGCTGATTACGTCATAGTGCTGATCACCATCTTTGTCATACCTAAGGGCCACATGCTGCACCGCTTGTTCAATATTTTCCAGTTCCAGAACCCCACCCCCGACTGGAAGCAGTGGTGCCGAAGCGGCTTCTAGGGCCGTGAGCGCCCTTCGCGCATCCCCAATTGACATTCGCGCCAAAGCGACCACCGCTTCATCTGAGATGGTGACCCGATCACCAAGCCCTCGAGGATCACTAACAGCACGACGGATAAGTACCTCCAAATCCGGCTCAGTAAGGGGTTGGAGTGTAATCACCACACTGCGGGATAGCAGTGGGGCGATCACCGAGAAACTCGGGTTTTCGGTCGTGGCCGCGATTAAAGTCACCCAACCATTTTCAACCGCTGGCAATAATGCGTCCTGTTGACTCTTTGAGAAGCGATGCACCTCATCAATGAATAAGACGGTGCCACGTCCGTGCATTGCTAATTGGTCGCGGGCGGTGTCAATGACCTCCCGCACATCCTTTACCCCGGCGGTGACCGCGGAAAGTTGCGTAAAGGTTCGCCCCGAAGCCAATGACACCAGGGAGGCTAAGGTCGTCTTGCCGGTACCAGGTGGGCCCCACAAAATAACCGACACACTGTGATCTGAACTCTCCAGCATCGTTCGCAGCGGGGATCCTGGCTGCAGGACACCGCCTTGCCCGATGACCTCATCGATGGTTCGTGGGCGCATTCGCACTGCCAACGGAGCCGAAGTCCGCTGCGGAGAAAGCCCATCATCGAATAACGTCATTTCGCAACCCTAAACTAAAGCCCTGCCGGCAAACCCGACTATTTAAAGCCTGTTGCTCGCCGCAGCGCTGGCCATTGAGCCACGGTAGCGGGCGTGATGGTTAAAGTCATGGGCACCGTTATCTGGAATGGGAGTTTTGCTCTTGCATTTTGGCGGGTCCGGTGTTCCAATGAAGCCAGTAGCGCACCCTAGCGCCGCTAGCGTTACCACATTTACTGACGCAAAGGACGTAAACCTGATGCCAAATATTGATATTGCTACCCCAGTAAGTTCAGCGCCATCTGATCGGCTC
>JBAXHK010000408.1:0-1811 GCA_037138935.1 Actinomycetes bacterium | reverse complement strand
CCGAGGCTTACTCCGAAGTCAATACCGCACAAGCCGAGGTTGACGACGCCGCCGCGGCCGCCGGAGCAGCAGCAGCAGCTGCGGCCGCTCCTCCGAGTGCACCTGCCGAACCGGCTGTCGAGTAGTTCACTTTCTGAGACGGACATCCCATGACCTGGCTCATTGTGGGCCTGGGTAATCCTGGTCCGGACTATGCGGCGACCCGGCATAACGTCGGGTATCTCGCGGTGGCCGAACTTGCAGGTCGGATGGGTGGGCGGTTGGCAAAGCACAAGCGTGCTAACGCGCTAGCACTCGAGGGTCGACTTGGGGTCCCGGGTAATTCGGTAAATGTGGTGCTCGTACAGCCACTGTCCTTCATGAACGAGTCGGGTGGGCCGGTGAAAGCGTTAATGCAGTTTTATGACGTTGCTGAAGATAACTTGATCGTGCTCCATGACGAACTGGATATTGAGTTTGCAAGCATTCGGGTGAAGTTTGGTGGTGGCGATAACGGCCACAATGGCTTGAAAAGTATCCGCAAAGCGTTGGGGTCCGGCGAGTATTTTCGAGTGCGTCTTGGGATCGGCCGCCCGGTTGGGGCGCAGGATCCAGCCGACTTTGTCCTCAAAGCATTTGCTTCTGCGCAGCGTGCAGAGGCTGGGGTGATGGTGGCCCGAGGGGCAGATGCTGTCGATTCTTTAGTTTTCGACGGGCTAGAGCGCACCCAGAATATTTTCAATGGTGATGGTGAGGCGGGGTAAATGCACATGCTCAGTGATGCTGAACTATCTCGAGCCATTGCGGCGCAAGCCGGGCAGGCCCTACTTAATCTGCGCTCGGCATTCGGCGAGCTCGACCCCGCCGACAAAGATCGAGCCAATGAATTACGAAAGTCAGGTGATCGCACCGCGCATGTTTTGATCGCTGAACTATTGGCTGAGCACCGACCACATGATGCTTTGCTGAGCGAAGAAGGTGCCGATGATGCTCGACGGCTTTCGGCCGAACGGGTTTGGATCGTTGACCCCCTTGACGGTACTTGGGAGTTTGGCCAAGGGCGTGGGGATTTCGCGGTCCACATCGCACTATGGCAGCCGGCAACGATGTCCCTGGCGGCTTGCACGGTTGACCTCCCGGCGCAGGGGATGTCTCGTTCGGTGCTCGATGAAGTGGGCGCCCCTGCGGATTTACCAGCCAATCGTCCTATTCGAATAGTGGCTTCGCGCACCCGCCCACCAGCCACCTTGCCGAAAGCGGTCGAACTCCTTGGTAAGAAATTGGCGGCGGCTGGTTTAAGTGAACACGGGGTTGAAATCGTAGATGTCGGGTCAGTGGGTGCGAAAGTCAATGAAATATTGTGCGGCCGCGCTGAGGCGTATGTGCACGACACCGGCTTCTATGAGTGGGATGTCGCAGCGCCGTACGGAGTGGCGACGCACTATGGCTATATCGCCAGCCATGTCGACGGCTCACCGGTGACTTTCAACCACCTGCCCCCTTATGTAACCGACCTCACCGTTGCGCATCCACAGTTAGCGCAGTTACTGCGCGAGTGCCTTGCGGAGGCGGCACGCCTGTGAGCCTTAAGGGTCTCCTGAAGGCGGTCGCTACTCAACCGGCGTTTATTCGACTCGCCGAATCACGGGTGGCAACAGCCGTTGCGCCCACCGCCTTGGCGCCGGTGCTCTTGGCGCAACTTTGTGCTCCGGCTCCTATTGGAGCGGGGCGGCGACTGTTAGTTGTCACCGCCACTGGTCGCGAGGCCGATGATTTAGCTTAAGTGCTGCGCGCCCTGGTGCTTGAGCGCGAGGTGGCGGTTTTCCCCTCCT
>JBAXHK010000407.1:0-1815 GCA_037138935.1 Actinomycetes bacterium | reverse complement strand
GGCGCGCAGAAGGACTTCATCAGGCACCTGGCCTTCGGACCGCAGACTGACAACGCCTTCAAGCTCGTCACACGCATCGAGGATGTCAGCGACGCGCTGATCGTCGCTGCGACTCATACGAGAACCGCCTCACGGCGGATGTGCTCGTCGCGGTCCTTCAGACCACCAGCCGACACCACGTCGACACGGCAGGCGAGGAGCGCCTCCAGGTCGTCCTGGATGGCCATGAGATCTAGGAGCGACGCCCCGGGTTCGAACTCAACGAGGAAGTCGATGTCGCTGCCGGGGCGATCCTCACCGCGGGCAACCGAACCGAACACCGACACGGAACGCGCGCGATGCCGGCGCGCGATGTCGTGTATCGCGTCGCTGTGGCGCTCCACGGACTCCATCCTCTCTCCCATGGGGCAAGGATATGGCCGCAGGCGACGACTGGCCGGCCGGACTCGCGATTACGGGTCCTCTCGCGTGCTCGCCACCTGCGGGGGCCGGGTTGAACCGTGATGGTTGGGCACCGTTGCGTTGGCGGATCGCTGACCTGATTGATTTCAGTTACTACCGGCGCACCTCTTGCACCCAACCCTCTTTAGGTGCTGTGATTGTGGCTCCCGATTCTCTTCGCACAGAAGGCGACACCCGTGTACGTACTTCTAGCCTTGTCCAGCGCGGTCCTAACTGGCATCTGGGAATTTGGAATTGGTCGATACCGCGGACGGGTGAAGGTATACGGCATCATTCTCGTTAGCGCGATCGCAACAACCATCACGTATCTCCTTAACGGGGTATTTCGCCACGACTTGATGCTGGACAAGAATGATGTTCTCCCTGGACTACTCGGGGGCACTTTTAATCTCATCGCAACCATCCTCGCGCTCAAGGCTTTTGCGCGCGGAAAAATGGGCGTTGTCACCGGTGTAGCTGCAGCTAGCATCTTGGTACCACTTGGTTATTCGTACTTGATGGGCGAGGAACTTTCACGGCTATCTGTTATCGGCATCGGGGTTACGGTCGCCGGGCTTATCGCCTTCTATGTGCCCAATATGAAGGTTAAACCCGGTGAGACCAACTCAGTAATTGCGATCGTCTTAGCAGGTGGCGCTGCATTATTTTGGGGGCTGGCCACGGTCGTGGTTGACATTGGCTCACGGGTCAATGTTGCCGGTTCGCTGTTGATGTCAATGATGCCGCAGATTTTGTTCACTTTTGTAGTCGTAGCCGTGGTTCACCGGTCCTGGGGTGGTTTGACTCGACGGAGCATCGCTCCAATCGCGGGTGCCGGGGTTGCCCTAGCGCTGGGCAACCTAGCCTTCTTCACGGCCGCCAACGAGGGGAACCTCGGCGTAGTCTCGGTGCTTGGATCCCTTGACCCAATAGTTGTCGCACTCTTGGCCCTTATCTTCCTTAAAGAGAAGATGGCCAGGTCAGATCAGGTCGCCCTTTTGATAGTAATCGCCGGCACTTGCCTCGTGGCGGTTTAACAGTTAGGCCGTGCCAACCATGACTTTCTAAACTTCGGTGGATTAGCTGCGGTTAATAGCTGTGTGAACGAGTTGAGCCGTGATCTCGCCCAGTGAGAGTTGAGCGGCAGCCAGGGACTGCGGGAACAATGAAGTCTCGGTCATGCCAGGGGCGACATTTACCTCGAGGAACCACGGAGTACCAACTGCATCAACTATGAGATCGGTTCGCGACCAGTCACGTAAGCCGAGGACACGATGTGCGGTAAGTGCAACATCAGCACAGCGCTGAGCGATTTCAGCAGAAAGTCTTGCCGGCACGAAAAACTCAGTAGTACCAGCGGTATATCGGGCAGTG
>JBAXHK010000406.1:0-1823 GCA_037138935.1 Actinomycetes bacterium | reverse complement strand
GTGATTATTGGTATCGATAATGTGCCCGGGTCGGTGCCACTTGAAACCCACCAACTGCCCGAACGTTGTGTTCTGCTCTTTGGTCAAGAAGGTGAAGGGCTGACGCAAGAGGCGCGCGCGGTTTGTAATTCGGTGCATTCAATCGCACAGTATGGGTCGACCCGCTCAATCAACGCCGGGGCCGCGGCCGCAATAGCTATGCACGCTTGGATTCGTCAACACCGATTCGGTCAACAGCCATGATGTCGATATCTTCAAAGGTATTGATGACTGATCGTAAGTTTCAAAAACTCTTCATCGCTCGGACGATCAGCAATATCGGAAATGGGATTGCCCCAATTGCGCTGGCGTTCGGTATTTTGGATCTCGAGGGTGCAACTCCGACATCATTGAGTTTGGTGCTTGCAGCGCAGGCTTTGCCAATGGTGATAGTGCTTCCTATAGGTGGAGTAATCGCGGATCGCCTCGGCCGCGCACGGGTAATAGCAGCAAGTGACATTGCTATCAGCCTTGTTGTTGCAGTGATGGCGGTCCTGTTCATAACCGGTACGGCCACGGTTCCTTTACTGGTAATCCTGTCAGCAATTTCTGGGGCGCTCAATGGATTGTGGTACCCGGCATACCCCGGCCTGGTACCCGATGTGGTCGACGATGAGCACCTGCAACCAGCAAATGCCTATATCAGTGTGGCTAGCAATGCGGGCCTTATCGTCGGTAGCGCAGTGGGCGGGTTATTGGTTGCTCTCGTTGGGTCTGGGTTGGCCATCATGGTCGATGCCGCCTCATTTTTAGTAGCTGGATTCTTGGTTTTCACTTTCAGGCATTCTTCGAAACCGCATTCATCGGGTGAGTCAATGCTGAGTGATTTGGCCCACGGGTGGCGAGTATTCGTCTCCTATAAATGGGTTGTCGCAGTCGTGCTGTCATTCAGCGTTGCTGTAATGGTGATACGTGGCGTCGAAGAAGTTCTGGGGCCGGTACTTGCCAATGAGTCATACGGGGGGCCGGCCGGTTGGGCATTTGTGCTCGGGGCCATGTCGGTTGGCCTACTTATCGGTGCGGTTGTGGCATCAAAGATTCACGCGTCCCGCCCATTGCTTTTCGGAATGATTATTTCTTTCGCATTCCCGCTTTGGGTGTTGACTTTGGCATTCACCGCACCGCTTTGGGTGATCGCAGTCGGCGCCCTTATTTGGGGTATGGCGATCGAGTTGTTCATGGTCCTTTGGTTCACTGCAATACAGACCCCTATCCCGCGCGAGGCGCTTTCTCGAGTGTCCGCCTATGACGCCATGGGCACCTTGATGTTTGGGCCAATCGGGCTAGCCCTGGCTGGGCCACTTGTTGCTTTCGTCGGGCTAAAGACCAGTTTTTTAATCGCGGCGGCCGTGATGGTACTGGCTCTCTTAGGAGGCTTGCTCTCCAAATCCCTTCGCGACCTGCGAGCGGAGCCACGTAACACGGACACAATGTCGGGGTGAAAGGATGACAGCATTCACCGCCCATAACGGATAAATATGCCGTGACCTATCAGCTGGAGTAACGATGCCAATCGCATCCCCCGAGGTATACGCCCAGATGCTCGACCGAGCAAAAGCTGGCCAATTCGCGTACCCGGCGATCAACTGCACATCGTCGCAGACCATTGTCGCGGCTATTCGTGGCTTCGCTGAAGCCGAGAGTGATGGCATCGTTCAGGTTTCTTGGGGTGGCGCAGAGTTCGCCTCAGGTCAGGCCCTCAAAGACATGGTGGCTGGCGCCACCGCACTTGCCGAGTTCGCCCACTCCATCGCTAAGCACTACAGCGTAAATATCGCCCTGCA
>JBAXHK010000405.1:0-1824 GCA_037138935.1 Actinomycetes bacterium | reverse complement strand
GAGCCTAAGTGACAACGCCTTTCAACAACGGATCGCTAATTTAGGCAATCATGCCGCTGCTGCGACTACTAGCGCCAATTCCAGCACTGCACTAAGCTCTTCTGAAGTCCTGTAAAAATGGACAGCTAAAGGCTAGGGCCTTCATGAGGGGTGGGATGGGGTATGACAAAATGGTTACAGTCGCTCGCCCTCTTTGGAGTTGCGGCACTCCTCCCAGCACCAATTTCCGCTCAACAAAATACGATTCCGGACTTCTATCGCGGTAAAACGGTGTCCATCCTCGTCGGCTATGAGGCAGGTGGCGGCTACGATCTATATGCAAGACTAATTGGACCTATCCTTGCGAAGCATATACCGGGACAGCCGAACGTCGTTGTTCAAAACATGCCTGGCGCAGGAGGCCTTCGCGCTGCTCGAAATCTTTCAACATCCGCGCCAAAGGACGGAACCGTCCTAGCTATGTTGGCACAGAGTCTGCCATTTGATTCGGCGCTTGGATACACCCCTGACATTGATGCAATAAATTTCATCTGGCTGGGTCGTGTTGCGATGAATGTAGAAGTCGGGATCGCATTCAAGCAATCCAACTTAAACAACATCGATGATCTTCGCAGATCTACTGTTCCAATCGGCGGTACCGGCGGAACAGCAAGCTCTACAGTCATTCCATTCCTTTTGAACCAACTAGCAGGCACTCAATTCAAATTGATCTCCGGATACAAAAGCGCCAACGAAGTCCTCCTTGCGATGGAGCGACGGGAAGTAGATATGGTTGGTGCCACTGGGATTTCGACGGTTCTTGCCAAGCACGAGCGAGAGCTTAATGACGGATCTATGCGGCTTCTCTACCAAAATGCGTTAAGTCGACACCCCCTACTACCAACTACGCCAACGATTGGGGAACTTGGCACCAACCCAGAAAACAAAATGATACTGGACCTCTTCGCGGCAGGGGCTTCAGTGGGGCGCACACTCGTAGCCCCTCCAGGTACCGCTAACGAAAAAGCTGCAATTCTCCGACAAGCGATGACTAATGCATTGGCAGACCCAGAGCTTTTTGCCTTGGCCAAAAAGCAAGGCCTTATCCTTGAACCTGGCTCTGCCGCCGAAATTACTTCAATCGTGGAATCAGTGTCGCGCGCTCCAAAGCCGGTTACCGAACGAGCGCGTTCGGTTCTTGAGTCCCTCTCTTCAGCAAAGTGAACCCCTTCAGAGGAAATAGCATGCCGATAATTATAACTGATGACGACGCCAAGCGGCTCCTGTCGATCCCTGAGGCTATCGAGGCGATGAGGGTCGCATTTCGCGACCTCGCTGAAGGTCAAGCAGTTAACCCCCCTCGGTTAAGATACAGTGCCGAAACTCCAGATTCCACGAGACGTTATTTCGCAAACATCCACGCGGGAGCCGTGCGGACTTATGGAACTGCATGCGTTCGCGCGGGCTCACATTTCATGTTGATGGATCAGCGGAGCGATCAACGGCGAACACTCGACAATCCAGATCCAGTGAACTGGTCAGTCATTATCCTTTACAGCTTGGTAAATGGCGAACCCCTTGCATTTATGCATGAAACTCACCTAAGCGGGTTCCGAGTTGGGGCGACCACCGGTTTAGGAGTGGCAGAGTGCGCGCGACCGGACGCAGAAGTCCTGGGCCTTTTTGGCACTCACCTGATCGAGCGTCGCCTGATACAATCGCGGATCAATCCGGGCCAGCACATCGCCGGCCTTGACCGTCTGGCCTTCTGTGAAGCGGACTTCCAGAAGCGCGCCATCGACCTGCGGTTTGACCGTGACATTGGCCGAAGCCTGGGCGGTGCCA
>JBAXHK010000404.1:0-1826 GCA_037138935.1 Actinomycetes bacterium | reverse complement strand
ACTACATCAAGAACATGATCACCGGTGCGGCCCAGATGGACGGCGCGATCCTCGTGGTCGCCGCCACCGATGGCCCGATGCCCCAGACGAAGGAGCACGTCCTCCTGGCTCGCCAGGTCGGCGTTCCCTCGCTGGTTGTCGCGCTGAACAAGTGCGACATGGTGGATGACGAGGATCTTCTCGAGCTCGTCGAGATGGAGGTCCGTGAGCTGCTGTCGATCTACGAGTTCCCGGGCGATGATATCCCCGTAGTTCGCGTAGCCGCCTTCCCAGCGCTGCAGGGTGACGCCAAGTGGGGCGAGTCGATTCTTGCTCTCATGGACGCGGTGGATGCCTACATCCCAACGCCCGAGCGTGAGATTGACAAGCCTTTCCTCATGCCAGTCGAGGACGTCTTCACCATCACCGGTCGTGGCACGGTTGTCACCGGCCGCATCGAGCGTGGCCAGGTCAAGGTCAACGAGGAAATTGAAATCGTTGGCATTCGCCCCGGTCCGGCGCAAAAGACCACGGTCACCGGAGTCGAGATGTTCCGCAAGTTGCTTGACGAAGGTCAAGCAGGCGAGAACGTTGGTCTACTGCTTCGTGGTACCAAGCGCGAGGACGTCGAGCGCGGCCAGGTTTGCTGCAAGCCCGGCTCGATCACCCCTCATACCGACTTCGACGCACAGGTCTACATCCTGTCGAAGGATGAAGGCGGCCGTCACACGCCGTTCTTCAACAACTACCGCCCGCAGTTCTACTTCCGCACCACCGATGTAACCGGTGTGGTTTACCTGCCGGACGGCAAAGACATGGTTATGCCCGGCGATAACACCGACATGCGCGTTGAACTGATTCAGTCCATCGCCATGGAAGAAGGCCTTCGGTTCGCCATCCGTGAGGGTGGACGCACAGTAGGCGCCGGTCGCGTTATCAAGATTCTGAAGTAGTTGGGAGGGGGTGGCAGTAATGCCACCCCCGCTCAGCAAGCAAGGCCTGCACTACCAGCACCACCGCATTAACCTGTAGCAGTCGGCATACGAGAAGTAAGGACACCAGCCACCATGGCGGGACAAAAGATCCGCATTCGGCTTAAGGCCTATGACCATGAGGTGATTGACGCATCGGCACGCAAGATTGTCGAGACGGTAATTCGCACTGGCGCACAGGTTGTCGGGCCCGTACCTTTGCCGACGGAGAAGAACATCTTCTGTGTCATCCGGTCACCACATAAATACAAGGACAGCCGCGAGCATTTCGAGATGCGCACGCACAAGCGGCTTATTGACATTATTGACCCCACGCCCAAGACGGTTGACTCGTTAATGCGACTCGATCTTCCGGCTGGTGTCGATATCGAGATCAAGCTCTAGGGATATCGAGAACATGGCTACCAATGTGAAGGGCGTATTGGGCGAGAAGCTCGGCATGACTCAGGTCTGGGACGACAACAATCGGGTTGTACCGGTGACGGTGGTCAAGGCCGGGCCTTGTGTCGTGACTCTGGTTCGTACTCCAGACAAAGACGGCTACTCAGCCGTGCAGATCGCCTTCGGAGCGATCGATCCCCGCAAGGTCAACCGGCCAGATGCAGGCCAGTTCGTGCGGGCAGGTGTTACCCCGCGTCGCCATCTGGTGGAGATTCGCACCGATGACGCGAGCGAATACACCCTTGGCCAAGAATTGGGCCCGGATACTTTCGAAGCAGGCCAGCGGATCGATATCGTCGGCACGACCAAGGGCAAGGGCTTTGCCGGAGTGATGAAGCGTCACGGGTTTCACGGCCTTCGCGCCACCCATGGTGTTGACCGCAAGCACCGCTCGCCGGGTTCCATTGGTGGATG
>JBAXHK010000403.1:0-1834 GCA_037138935.1 Actinomycetes bacterium | reverse complement strand
TCCAATCAATGCGATCAACCCAACCCCACGCTCGCCCAACGCGCTCATAGAGATCAGCGCTGAGTTCGGCCTTGTCGCCAGCGACCCGCTGCCACTCAACAGCAAATGCCGGTAACCGCCCAGGCACTACCTCTGATGGGTCAAGTATTTGCAATGTCCAGACCGTCACGGCATGCGCGCCGGGGTGGCCCTCGTCAACAAGTGTCATCGAAGGACCTCGTTACGCCGCAGCGTCGCTTGCAATACCGCGCAGCCCCGCAATGAGTCGGTCGACGTCGTCGTGATTGGTGTAGGGCGCCAATCCGACTCGAACCGCACCGGGCTCCCCCAGCCCAATCCAGTCAGCGGCCTCAATCGCGTAGAACGAACTTGCCGGTGCATTGACCCCCAACGCTGACAAGGTGACGTAAACCTGCTCGCTGTCAACACCGTCGATGCTGAAAAGTTCTGTCGGCGTGCGATGTGGCGCGTGGCAATAAAGCCGGATACCGGGCACCGACTCCAGCCCAGCGCGCAGATAAACATGCAGTTCATCTTCATAAGCCTCAAGGGCCGTCATCGAACGCACAATTCGGTCGCGACGGCTCATCGTGGCTTCATCGCCCGGCACCAGATCCGCGAGCACATCAACCGCGGCCGTAATCCCGGCAAGTAACTCATACGGCAAGGTGCCAAGCTCGAAGCGCTCAGGCACAATCTCGGTGCTCGGACGCAACTTGTCAGGGTGCAATGTCTCAAGAAGTGCAGGTGAGGCCGCAAGCATCCCAATGTGGGGCCCGAGGAATTTATATGGCGAGCAGACGTAGAAATCTGCTCCGATCGCCTGCATGTCGACCGGTGCATGTGCGGTTAGGTGCACTCCATCAACATAGAAGAGCGCCTGAGTCTGATGAACCGCTTTGCCGATCGCGACTAGATCTGGCCGGGTACCCAAGAGATTTGATGCACCGGTGATCGCAACCAGCCGCGTATTCTCGTTAAGTAATTTCGTGACGTCCTCGAGTGCCAATACCCCGGTCGTCTTGTCAAAATCGATCCAGCGAAGGGTGGCACCTGAGCGCTGCGCATAAGTAACCCACGGCCGAACATTGCCATCATGATCAAGTCGGCTGACAACAACTTCGTCACCCGGCCCCCAACTTTGGTCCAAAGTGCGAACAATATCAAAAGTAATATCTGTCATGCTGCGCCCGAATGCGATGCCGCGCGGATCGCCGTTGACCAGGTCAGCACCTGCTTGCCTAGCGGCTAGCGTGATGTCATCGGCATTAATCTCGGCTCCGGTAACGCGTGCCCGATTCGACAGCGGGCTGGTTAGCGCCGCCGCAATCGCGGCCGCAACTAGGTCTGGGGTTTGGGTGCCCCCGGGGCCATCGAAATAAGCCACTCCATCAGCCAGAGCCGGGATGCGGGCGCGAATGCGATCTACGTCATAGGCCATAACTTTCGCAACTGTCATGATCACATCTAAGCCGAGACATCCCACCAGATGGTGGCTACCCGCCTTGGTTGGTCATCCACTTGCTGAATAAGTGCCGCCGCCACCTCCGCATCACGGTCTTCATTCAGGCAAAGCCGGATGCGGGCGAACTTAATGCGCTCCCCCTCGGGCAAGGCCACCCTCTTGCCCCAAGTCTCATCCAGCCAAATCTCCAACCGAGCATCGAATCCCATCGCCCTCGCGATTGCACACAAATCCTCTGCGGTCGGCTGGGTAGGCCGATCTAGAGCCCAAAAAGTCTTCCAGAGCGGATTTAAATGCGTCAACGGATGCTGAAATGGAATCTCCAGCACCACTCGCTGGTGCGCGTGCGTATTTAGCGCCTGCAAGAAC
>JBAXHK010000402.1:0-1834 GCA_037138935.1 Actinomycetes bacterium | reverse complement strand
TGCCAGCAGGTGCACACTGCCGGCGATCTCTAGCGGCTCATCTACTGCAATGTCCCAAGTGATACTCGCTGCATCATCAAATCGCTGATCATTGGGCTGGCCATAGGGCAGGTGCCCCGCGCAGGAAATCCAGGCGGCCATGCCGACATCGGGGATCACAACATAAGTAGGTTGGTCGGCCAACGAGATCTTGCGTTCACTCGAACGACTCGACGGCCAACTGTCTGAACGCCATTGGCCCGGCACCGTGTCAAGCACCGGGTCTGGTGCATGCGAGAAACGGCAGAACCAGGTATGCGGTAACTCCCACGTTGTCTCGCCATCGCGAAGGTGCTCATCGAAGAAAGCCGCCATCTCAGCAACATGGTCAATACGCGGGCCAGGCGCACTTGAGCTTGGTGCAGCATGCGCCCAGGGGCCAGCGAGTAGGCGAGTCGGGGCATTAATTGCGGCGACGGTACGAAATGAGGTATTCCGGTACCCGTCGGCCCAGCCCGCAATTATCATCGTCGGGATATTGATACGTTCGTAGTCGGGGCGGACCGAGCCTTGGCGCCAATATGAATCATCTTCAGGGTGAGCTAGCCAAGTGAAAAGCCAAGGCTCATTCTCAGCCACTCGTCGCAGCCATTCCGCACGCCAGGTATCGCCCCAAATCTCGGGTACCGGGGGCAGTAAATTCATTGGGGCCATGTAATGGCAGTAGTCAACGATGTCGAGCCACTTGCGGGCACCGCCCATCTGATGCACATCGTCAGTGAATCGATCATCGGTGGCGTAGATGGGCACAATGGCCTTCAAATGCGCTGGCCGCTCGCAGGCAAGTTGGAAGGAATTGAAGCCGCCGTATGAAGTTCCGAACATCCCGATATTGCCGGTGCACCATGATTGCTCTGCCAGCCAGGCAATAACCTCCGTGAGATCACTTCGCTCCGCAATCGGGTATTCATCAGTAGCTAGACCACCGCTACTACCGGTGCCTCGAACATCGACCCGCGCAACGGCGAAACCGAACTCTGCCGCAAATCTTTCACACTCAGGCCGCCAACTAGCAGTCATGTCGTCCTTGCGATACGGCAAGGCCTCAAGGATGCAAGGTGCTGGTTGCTTGGCCGGCAAAAAGAGCGTGACGGATAGTCGTTCCCCGTCCGCCATCAAGATGAAGTCGCGAATCATTTCCTGCCTGTCATGCGCCAAGAATGCACTAACTCGGGCAGGCACGCATCTAATTTGCAGTTCCGCCTAGCACTAGCGGCGGTGGGCAACGGGTATCGGGGTATCGGGGTATCGGTGGGTGTCTTTAATGAGTCCGTTCGGCGATATTGAACTGGAGCCGAAATAATCTACTCATGCGTCGAGCCCTGTTCGTTTTCCTCGTGGCTCTAACAGTCATAATCGCTGGCACCTCGGCGGCGGAGGCCCACCAGCCGGTTCAGCTCACGGCAGCAAACCCGACACCTGACCGCGGCCCGCTCCTCGTAGACGGCACCGTCTCCTTCGCCGTTTATGCCAAAGTTCAGGGCAAGGACACCCGCGGGTTTCGGTTCGGCCTACGTGCTGGCCAGCGAAGAGATGTTCAATTGCTCATCGCCGACAAATCACCCGGTAACCTACTCGCGGCGACCGCCTTACCGGAGGTCATCATTACTGACCCCCGTGGGACGCGGACGATTCTTAAGCCGGTGGAGCGTTCGCCCTTCCTCGAGCCATACTCAGGGACGAAGTACCTGTACCTCGCGCGAGTGTCGGGTGCGGGCGTCGGCGGGACCTACCAAGTAGTTATCCGTTCCAGATCGGCTCAGCCGGTCGAGGCCGTCGTGGCGGTCGGCTACCG
>JBAXHK010000401.1:0-1842 GCA_037138935.1 Actinomycetes bacterium | reverse complement strand
GTTGACTTCTTGTTGAAGACGGAGATTTTCCAGCGCGAAGGGCGCAATGATCCAGTTTCCAAGACCGTCGAGGCCTCGGCCCAACTGCCTTTGCTCTTAGGTTGGATTAACCCGGGGCTGCGGGTGCACCTAGGTTTAATCGTCGCAATCGCCGCCGCAGCCTTCATCCACTGGCTCTTGTTTCGCACGACAACCGGATTCGAGTTTCGTGCCGTGGGGGCGAATCCGAAAGCAGCCAAATACGCGGGCATGTCGATCACTAAGACTTATGTGCTCGTGATGGTTATCGGCGGTGCGCTAGCCGGGCTGGCAGGTGCAGGGCCAGTCCTTGGCGTTCTTGATAGAGCCACCCCAGGATTTTCATCCGGTATTGGTTTTGATGCGATTGCGGTAGCGCTCCTTGGGCGCTCGAACCCATGGGGGGTGGTGGCCGCGGCGGTGCTCTTTGGTGGGCTAAGTGCCGGCGGCCAGCAAATGCAGGTGTCGGCCAATGTTGGTATTGATCTGATTTCAGTCATTCAGGCGCTGATCATCATTTTCGTCGCAGCACCGGCATTGATATCGGCGATCTACCGGCTCAAGGCGCCAGCGGCCTCTACTCAGATCAGTAAGGGGTGGGGATCATGAGTACGCCACCTATTGATCGCCAACCAATCGAGAGCTATGAGGTCACCGGTAAGCGCACGAAAGAGCTCACTAGGCGGCAGATCAAGAAAGCGCGCATTACTGGCATCGTGATGTTTGTACTAGCCGCAATTGTCATGTTCTTGCTGGCACCTGCTGCAGCTGGTACTTCAACATTTGGTCTGAGTTTCGCCGATGAGACAATTCAATTGCCTCCGCTTTCAGTTCCATCACAAGGCTCACTTTGGGTTTTAGCAATGGTGCTCGGCTTCTTGGGAGCAACCCAGTTCTTCCGTGGGTTCCAGAGCAGAACCACTGTAATTCTTGGCATCGCCTTCGCTGTCTTCGTATTTTCGATAATGGTGTGGGCTACCGCCGGTCAAGAGTTCTCGCTGATCAGCATGCTCGTCTCGACAATTGCCCGCGCTACTCCAATTGCACTCGGTGCCTTGTCGGGTATTTTGTGTGAACGCTCAGGTGTAGTGAATATTGGTATTGAAGGAATGCTGCTCGGCGGTGCTTTCACCGGCGTGGTGATGGGGTCGTTACTCGGTGGCTGGGTGGGCCTACTTGCCGCGACATTGACCGGCGGAGTCCTAGCCCTGCTACTTGCCGTACTAGCTGTTAATTTTCGGGTGGACCAGATCATCATCGGGGTGGTGATAAATATCTTGGTGCTGGGTTTGACTTCATTCTTGACCGCGCAGGTGCTGGTAAAGAACCCGGACCTAAATAATGCACCGATCTTTCAGGCCCTCAAAATTCCCGTTCTGGGTGATATTCCCATCATCGGGCCGATGTTTTTTGACCAGACGATCATCGTCTACGGCATGTTTATTTTGATCGCCAGCGTCACCTTTATGCTCTTTCGGACCCGTTGGGGCCTTCGCACCCGCTCGGTCGGTGAGAACCCGAAAGCCGCAGACTCACTCGGTATCAAAGTGGCAAAGGTGCGCTACCTGGCAGTTGTCTACGGCGGCATGGTTGGTGGCTTTGCCGGTGCTTGGTTCACTTTAGGAACAGTCGGCAGATTTGATGAAGGCATGACCGGCGGGCGCGGATTCATCGGCCTCGCGGCGATGATCGTGGGCGGCTGGAACCCGATCGGTGCATTCTTTGCGGCACTGATCTTCGGATTCTCTGATTCGATGCAGCAAAAGTTTGCGGTAATCGAAACCCCAATACCGGGTGAATTCTTGGCGATGGCGCCTTATTTAG
>JBAXHK010000400.1:0-1848 GCA_037138935.1 Actinomycetes bacterium | reverse complement strand
AACGGCGACGATTTGGACTCTCGCAGTCCTATTTTCCATTTACTCTCCTTCTAATAGGCGCTGTCCGCACTGATGCTGACGACCGCCCTCAATAACCATCTGACCCACGCGCAGCAACTTTACCCAAAGATAAAGATGTTTGTTGTTTTCTATCACCATGCTGTGCCGCTGTCAAGTGCAAGTCGCCACCACCCAAGGAACTCCCGGCGGAGCCGCGCATCTAGCCGTGGGTAGGGACTTCGTGGTGTGAATCACTCGAACTGGTCCGGGGCGTTGGCGTGGCTCTTGCTGGCGGACGGCGAATTCGCCCATGCCCGACGACCACGGAGTCAGGGGATTCAAGGGTTGCGAACAAGTTCGAATTGCTCATCCATGCACGCGTCGCTGCCTGAACAGCCCCCCTTGCGGTGCTCGGACACCGCGGGCGTGATCGGTAAGTCCTTGTCGGCGAAGGTCACCGGGACGGGGCTCCGTTCGATCGCACCGATGCTGAACCGGCCATTCATCACAGTCCGGTTCTGGCTGCGGCTTGCCTCCTCGACCAGCATCGGGCTGCAGCTGCGTCCGGTCGATCGGAGCGGCCAGTGACGAACACGATCTGGCCTAAGGGCCGCGCCGGGAAGTGCCGCAAGCTATCGCGTGGCAGATCACGCCGTGGCCGTCCTGCCGGTGGGGAGGCCCGGCTGGGAGGGCTGATCGAGGCTGAGACCTCGCGCTGTTTCGGTATGACGTCATTCGGCAAGCGGCCCATGAGGCGCTGTCGACCAAGCCCGTTGGCTGAGCAGAAGTACGGCCAGCACCAGGCTTGCGGTCAGCGAGACTTCGTTGGCCAAGGACAAGGTGATGCCATTTGCGCAGGCTCCACTCGTCATGTACTTGCACAGTTCCGCGTATTCGACGGTCCGAAGTACGGGAAACCATGTCGAGGGCGGGAAAGACTCGACGAACCCATACACCCATGATGGAACCAACTGCCCGACGCAGAGGGAAACGACAAGGAAGACGAAAGCAAAAATCGGTCGGCCCCACCAGAGTGCAACAGCCGCGAGTGCAGCGAAGACCGCACCTGCGAAGAACGCGGCTGCAACCAACCACTCGCCCGTGCCATTGTTCACGGGTAGCAAACGGGGCGTCAAGAGCAGGTAACACCCAACGATTGTCCCCAAAAGCAAGAAAGACACTTTGCACCTTGCCGTCGGAACTATTGGATGAGCGCGGATGACCAGAAGGACTACAACTGCTCCGATAACCACCAAGCTTCCAGTGTCGAGAAGCTGTACCAAGAATCTCGAAGGAGAGGTTAACGCATTGAGCCCGTTCCACAAGAGCCCATTTAGGCTACCCGGGAACCAACTAAACAGGACGAACACCTCGGTCTGCGAATCCATCGTGGTGACTGCAGATCCATACATAAGCAATGGCCGGAGGATGGCCATGCACAGAAAGGCCACACCAATGGCGGAGAACGCCCACCAATTCCAGCCCCGCACAACCATGAGAGCGCATAGAAGTGTGAGGACAGCCACCGCTCCCAGGATCGGCATCGTGCTGCCCACTAAATCGTTTGACGTCGCCAAGGCCAGGCCGCAAACGAGGGTGACACCAAGGATACAAAAGGCCAAGAGAGGTCGATAGAAACGACTCTGATTGACTCGCCGATCGATGGCTTCAGGGGTATCAGGACAGGGCTGAGCCCTGGGAAGGGAAGGGTTCAACCTCTACTCATCGACATGAGGTAACGCCACATTCTGAATCAGCATCTCCTGGCCCCGGGTCAAGCCAAGGAGCATTCCCGAGCTTCGCTTCTCCAGTTCATCCGCAAGGGTAATCCCACTCGGGGAGTCCATG
>JBAXHK010000399.1:0-1861 GCA_037138935.1 Actinomycetes bacterium | reverse complement strand
CGCAGCTGGCGGGGACGTATCTCCTCGGCGGGATCACGCTTCTTGCCGCCACCGTAACTTTGTTCTTGTTCCTGAGGCCAGACCCGTACTTACTCGCAACCGCTAATCGCGCAGCGGCTACCGGGGTGGTCGAGCGGCCTAAATTACGTGATGCCTTAGGGCATGTGCGCGGACGGCCCAGGGCCATTTTGGGTATCACCACGGTTGCGATTGGGCATGTTGTGATGGTCATGGTGATGGTCATGACCCCGATCCATATGGCCCAAGTTGATGTCTCGCTGCAAGTCATTGGGTTTGTTATCAGCGTGCATGTGGCCGGCATGTATGCCTTCTCGCCAATCGTTGGGTGGGGGGTCGACCGCATTGGCCGGATCCCGGTCATTGTGATCGGGATTTGCATCTTGGCGGCCGCCTGTGTCATCGCCGGCCTAGCCCCAGGTGATGACACCCGGCAACTTGGAATAGGGCTGTTTCTGCTGGGGCTGGGTTGGTCGTGCACGCTAATCGCCGGATCAACCCTGCTGACGGATGAAGTTGCCGCCGCTGATCGCCCAGCGGTGCAGGGGCTATCAGATTTGATCATGAATGTGGCCGGAGGAGTCGGTGGCGCAATCGCCGGGCTGATCGTGCTTTTTGCCTCATACGCGGCCCTTTGCGGGGCTTCGCTGGTGCCAATAATTGGACTGGGGATCGTGGTTGCCCTCCCGGCGTGTCGTCGCCATTCGAACACCCGTTCGATATAGATTCCAGTCACGACGCGAGGTGGGCTGTCATCCACATCGGCCACGAAGGCGATTGCTGCCGGCCCCCGAGTGTCAGAGGGTCGGCATACCGTTCGTGTTCTAACGAACATGACCACCAAGTAATTGACCACCGACAAGACAGGGAGAACCACCAATGGCCAGTACAGCTGGTGACCGCGAGAAGGCTCTGGATGCCGCCCTCGCCAAAATTGAACGTCAATTCGGCAAAGGCTCGGTGATGCGCTTGGGCGAAGAAGGCCGAATTCCGATTGATGTCATTCCAACCGGCTCCATTGCCCTAGATGTCGCCCTGGGGATCGGCGGCCTACCCCGTGGCCGGATCGTGGAGATCTACGGCCCAGAGTCTTCGGGTAAGACCACGCTGGCCCTGCACGCCATCGCGAACGTGCAGGCGGCCGGGGGGCTAGCAGCGTTCATCGATGCCGAGCACGCCCTTGATCCAGATTATGCCTCGCGCCTGGGTATCGACCTCGACAGTTTGTATGTCTCTCAACCCGATACCGGTGAACAAGCCCTCGAAATCACCGACACCTTGGTGCGATCAGGTGCCCTTGATCTAATCGTGATCGACTCGGTCGCGGCGCTGGTACCGCGGGCTGAAATTGAAGGGGAGATGGGCGATAGCCATGTTGGGCTACAAGCACGCTTGATGAGCCAAGCACTTCGTAAAATGGCAGGTGCACTCAGTAATACCAACACTACCTGCATCTTCATCAACCAATTGCGAGAAAAGATTGGCGTGATGTTTGGGTCACCTGAAACCACAACCGGTGGTAAAGCCCTGAAGTTCTATTCATCGGTGCGCCTTGATGTACGACGCATCGAGACCCTTAAGGGCGGTACCGAAGCCGTTGGTAACCGCACCCGGGTCAAGGTCGTAAAGAACAAGGTGGCCCCACCCTTCAAGCAGGCGGAGTTTGACATTTTGTACGGTGAAGGTATTTCGCGTGAAGGCTCACTGATTGATGTTGGTGTCGATCAAGGGATAGTCAAGAAGTCTGGCGCGTGGTTTACCTATGAGAGTGATCAACTAGGCCAAGGTAAAGAGAATGCTCGCACCTTCTTGAAAGATAATCCGGATCTCGCCAACGAAATTG
>JBAXHK010000398.1:0-1865 GCA_037138935.1 Actinomycetes bacterium | reverse complement strand
CTCATCGTTACGCAGCATAGTGGTGGCGGCAAGGCCAACCAGTTTTTCCTGCGCGGGTTCAACCTCGACCACGGCACGGATTTGGCCACGCGCGTGGAAGGGCTGCCAGTCAACCTGCCTACCCACGCTCATGGTCAGGGCTATAGCGACATCAATTTCATGATTCCGGAATTGGTGGAGCAAATTGAATACCGGAAGGGCACCTACTACGCGGAGTACGGCAACTTCTCGGCGGCCGGTGCCATCGATGTGAACTATCGCCGCAGCATGGAACATGGCCTAGCGCTCGTGACCGGCGGACAATATGGCTACGCTCGAGCTTTCGCCGGTGTTTCTAGAACCGTGGCCGGCGGCGATTTGCTGGTAGCCGGTGCCCGTTGGTTCACCCGCGGCGCCGTTGGCGTCCAATCCCCAGGCGAAGATCGACCCATCGTTCTTCAGCGCGGCAAAGGCTTTTTCATTGGATGTGATGGCGGTGTAGCCGGTGCCTGCGGGGGCTAGGGTCTGTTGGCCGCCGTTGGCGGTGTTGCCCCACACCGACACGGAACCATCGGCCTTGAGCGCCGCAAATGCGGTCAGATTGCGGAACTCCTGCCCCGAAACACCCAGTGCGTCGCCCCCCCCCACGCTGGTGCCGGGGCGTTGGCCCGGCAGCAGGTTGCTGACCGATACATCGAGCTTCAGCGATTGCACGCTGGTGCCCGCGGCGTTAGTTGCCGTGATCGGCACATAGCTGTCGACCGCCGTGCCCACGGGCAGCGTACCGCTGATCACGCCGGTGGTGGGGTTGAGGGTCAGGCCCGAGGGCAGCACGCCGTTGGTGGCGATCACCAGATTTTTGATGGTGTGGAAGTTGGTGTTGGTGGCCGAGGTGGTACCCTGGAAACCGAACGCCCACAGGGACTTGTCGGCATCTTGGTAATCGGTTAGAGTTTTTACATTCCAGGCCAACACATTATTAACATACACCTGCAACCGCCCCTCGTCGCTCATGGTCAAGCGAATGGGCAGGAAGTTGTAGTTACTTATATAGGGGTTAGCAATCGATTGACGGCCTTGCGTTATGCCTTGATTAAAAAGCTCAACCTTTAGGTTGGTATTGGGTAGAGGGGTGAGGGTATTGATCTCAGTGAAAATCACTCTCAGGCCCTTGGAGCTATCACCCGGAGCGCCGTAGGTGAAGTCCATGCCAGTACCACCCACGGTGGTGCCACCGCCCACCTTGTAATCGAAATTTGCACTGAAGGAGGTGGGGTTTTGCACACCCTGGCCGAGGAACTGCACCGAGCCGGTTTGGCTGGCACCATTCTGGGTCAGTTCCAGCGCGCTGGCGTTGAACTTGGCATTACCGACCAGATAAGCACCCGCCGGTAGGGTGGTGGCATCAACCAGGGAGCTGGTGATCAGCGACTTGCCCACGCCGTAGGTGGTGGCCCCGGCAGTGCCGGCGGCCGAAACGGGGAAGGTACCGGCGATGCCGGGCACCATCGGATTGGTGGCAGCGCTGGTGAACACCGGCGCCCCAGATGCGAGGTTCAGCGTGAAGGCTTGGCGGGCGGCGCCATTGGCGTTGGTCGCTACCAGATTAAATAGCTGAGTCCCCGGGTTGTTCGCTGCGGTGGCGGTGCCAGAATTCGCTGTGACGGCGGTGCCAGAAATAATCCCCGTGACCGAGTCGAGCGCCAGGCCCGTAGGCAGCGCGCCGTTGGAGACGATCCGCAGGTTGTCGATTGCGTGGCTGCTGGAGCTCGTCGCACCCGCCGTGCTTTGTGCGCCCAAGACAAATTGGTAATTGCTGCGCTCAGCCGCATTAACCTTGCCGGCCAGGTTGATGCGCAGTTTTTCGGCGCCGTCGTAGCTAACGG
>JBAXHK010000397.1:0-1868 GCA_037138935.1 Actinomycetes bacterium | reverse complement strand
AGGTGAGGATTACATTCGCACCGCCCGGGCCAAGGGCTTGCCCGAACGTGTTGTTATTAGAAAGCATGCTCTGCGCGCAGGGCTAACCCCAATTGTTACCGCTGCTGGGCTTGATCTGGCTGGTCTGCTTGGTGGCGCGATCATCACCGAAAGTATTTTCAGCCTGCCTGGCCTTGGATCACTCGCGGTCAACTCGGTCAATGATGCGGATCTGCCGGTAATAGTTGGTATCACTTTGGTGACGGCCACGTTCATTATTGTCGCTAATCTCATCGTAGATTTACTTTATGCGGTAATAGATCCGAGGGTCAGGTTGGTGTGATGATCGAAAAAGTGAATTCGAAGCGACCCTTCTTAGAGGTATCGGATCTTTCGGTGCAGTTCCCGACCGAAGACGGCATTGTTCGAGCCGTTGATGGAGTGAGTTTCGCGATTGAACGCGGTAAAACGTTGGCCATCGTGGGGGAGTCTGGTTCAGGCAAAAGTGTTACGGCGCAAGCCGTGATGGGCCTTATCAACAAGCGTAATGCCGATGTCAGCGGCGAAGTGATTTTTGATGGTGAAGACCTTGTCGCGATGCCAGATGAAGGGTTGCGCAATTTTCGCGGAAGTAAGATTTCAATGATTTTCCAAGACCCAATGTCTAGTCTTCATCCCTTTTATCGAATTGGCGATCAATTGACCGAAGCGGTCAACGCTCATGAAAAGGTATCCAAGGCGAGTGCGCGTGATCGTGCCATTGAGATGTTACAAAAAGTTGGAATCCCAGCACCAGCGAAGCGCTTTGACGATTACCCCCATCAGTTCTCGGGCGGGATGCGCCAGCGAGTAATGATAGCCATGGCGTTAATTAATTCACCTTCACTGCTTATTGCTGACGAACCAACAACTGCGCTGGATGTCACGGTGCAAGCGCAGATCATCGAGCTGATTTCCCAGCTGCAGCGTGAATTCGATACCGCTGTCATTCTCATTACCCACGATCTGGGAATAGTCGCTGATGTAGCTGACGAAGTAGCCGTTATGTATGGGGCACGCGTAGTTGAATCGGGCAGCGTTGACGATATTTTCTATCACCCGCAGATGCCGTATACGCTCGGACTGCTCGCGTCGATACCGCGCTTGAATCATGCTCATAGTGATCGCCTTGACCCGATCCCCGGTAACCCACCATCACCACTTCGATTGCCCGCCGGCTGTGTTTTTAACCCAAGGTGCGGATATCAGGATCGAGTTACCGGCGACTTGTGCCAAACCCAGCGGCCGGCACTTGAAAATGTCGGGGCCAAGCACCGGGTGCGCTGTCATCTCCCGGCCACCGAACGGCAAGCCGTAGCCGAATTAGTGCTTAGTGCGCTTGGGAGGTCAAGTGCATGAGTAATGTCATTGAGCCGGCGATCTCTGAGGAACCAGCTCTGCGGGTAACCGATCTGCGAACCTACTTTCCGGTGCGCTCCAAAGGCCTATTCCCGAAGACGGTCGGCCAGGTCAAGGCGGTCGACGGGGTTAGTTTCTCAGTTCAACCGGGGCAGACTTTGGGTTTGGTTGGTGAGAGCGGGTGCGGTAAATCTACGACCGGGCGCAGTGTTTTGCGTTTGGTAGAACCAACAAGTGGTCGCATTGAGTTCGATGGCCTCGATGTTACTGAAATGTCGAGCAAAGAAATGGTGCCAATCCGCCGTAAGGCTGCGATGATTTTTCAAGATCCTTACAACGCACTTAATCCAAGGCACACGGTCGGCGCCATCATCGGTGCTCCATTCGCGGTTCAGGGTGTAAAGCCCCCAGGTGGAGTTCGAAAAGCCGTTCAAGAATTGATGCAGCGAGTTGGGCTGAACCCTGAGCACTACAACAGGTATCCGGCAGAA
>JBAXHK010000396.1:0-1879 GCA_037138935.1 Actinomycetes bacterium | reverse complement strand
GTACAACGGTTTAGTGATGACATCCCCCTTTGAGTCTGCTCACTTTAACAAATGAAGAACTTTTCATATGCATGATGTCATGGCCGGGCTAGCTGCTTGGGCAACTGGCCGAGGCGAAGCTGGGGATTGGAGTGTGATCCCCGTCACTAGCATCTTTGACGTCATGGCGGAAGCACGTGGCAGATTCACACTTATGACCGTTTTGCCCTCATTTAGGGGTGAGATCTACCACCTCGGGTGAACGTGACAGTTTAGCGATCACAGGGCACGGTAGAGCCTAGACATTGTCCAACGAACTGATCGGCGGGTGAATATGCGAGGCAACAGGATCGGTGTTCTGGGAGTTGCAGTGGCGATGACGCTAGCGCTCTTGGCTTCCGGGCCCGTAGCAATGGCCGCAGATGCGCCAACAGGTGACGGCCAGGATCAACCAGCATCTTCAGACCGCAAGCAGATCGAGTTGGCATTGGCCCAGGGCGACTTCAAAGCCGGTGACCGCCACGGAGTGATGGTTAGTCTGTACCAGGGCAAATGGTTCATGCCCAAGCGCGAGAAGGTGCGCCGCTGCATAGTAAAACGTGAGAGTGGCGCCAACTACCGGGCGGTCAGCGCCGGCGGCCGCTACCGCGGCGCGTACCAGATGAGTCGCCGGCTAGCTGTTGGCGCGTCGTGGATGATGCAGCGCGAAGTCCGCAAAGGACTTGGTGCCGAGGCCGAGAAAATTGTTATCGCCTTACGAAAGAAGCCCACCCAGCAGTGGAACCGTTACTGGCAAGATCGAGCTTTTTGGACCATCTGGCGCCACGGTAAGGGCAAGAGCCACTGGCGCGGGGGCGCCCATGGTTGCATGAACCGCCGCTAATTACTTCGGGGGCCCGACCGGGATACGCGCCGAAATGGGCCGCATAGTCTCCGCGAAGAAGTCATTACCTTTATCGTCGACAACAACAAAGGCGGGGAAGTCAACAACCTCGATCCGCCATACGGCTTCCATGCCAAGCTCAGGGAAGTCAAGGACTTCAACTTTGGTGATGTTGTCCTGTGCTAGGCGCGCGGCCGGCCCACCAATTGACCCGAGATAAAAACCTCCGTTGGCCTTGCAGGCTTCGGTAACGGCTTTACTTCTATTGCCCTTCGCAAGCATGACGAATGAGCCACCAGCTTTTTGGAAAAGGTCGACGTACCCATCCATGCGGCCGGCAGTTGTTGGCCCGAATGAACCCGACGCGCAGCCTTCGGGAGTCTTTGCTGGACCCGCGTAGTAGACCGCGTGATTCCTGAAATAGTCAGGCAGTGGTTCGCCGCGATCAAGCATTGATTTAATTCGTGCGTGTGCTAAATCGCGCGCCACGATCAAGGAGCCGGTGAGCGATACCCGAGTTTTGACCGGGAGTGCATGTAGTTGCGCCCGTAATTCATCCATTGGCACATCAAGATTAATTCGCACGACTTCGTTGTCGAACGCCTTCTCCTCGATTTCTGGTAGGTAATGCGCTGGCTCACGTTCAAGTTCCTCAAGGAACACCCCCTCGGGGGTAATTTTCGCCAGTGCCTGGCGGTCAGCTGAACAGGAAACAGCAATTGCGACCGGGCACGAAGCACCATGCCGTGGCAGTCGAATAACTCTGACGTCATGACAAAAATACTTACCGCCGAATTGCGCCCCGATCCCGAACTCCTGGGTCATCTTCCAGATCTCCTGCTCCATCGCAAGATCACGGAAACCATGGCCGGTAGGTGAACCATGGACGGGCAGGGAGTCGTAGTAGCGGGCGCTCGCATACTTCGCGGTCTTGACCGCAAACTCTGCGCTAGTGCCACCGACAACAACCGCCAGGTGATACGGCGGGCAGGCGGCGGTGCCGATACTGCGGAGTTT
>JBAXHK010000395.1:0-1891 GCA_037138935.1 Actinomycetes bacterium | reverse complement strand
CCAAAGCTTGATGACCGAGGCCACTCACATGGCAAGAGCAACCGCCCAGATAAGGCAAAGGGCGATAAGCCAAGGGGCGATAAGCCAAGGGGCGATAAGCCCAAAAGTGGCCAGCACCGGGCACAAAAGCCGGCCGCCGCTAAGCCGGCCGCAGACCGACCCCAAAGGCCCAGGCAGCGAACCCGTGGCGGGAAACCCGCTACCGAGGTTTAACTACGATCAAATGCGGGTATGTCATGACCGTGACACACAATTGGACGCTCCCCGCGGATACCACCGCGGCCGCCGCAGGCCGCGATTTTGTCCGATCCGCTCTTGCCGAATACGGTCATGCCAGCGATACCGCCGATACCGCCGATGACCCCGATGCCGAAGTCGCCGCCGCTGTCACCTCAGAGCTCTGCACCAACGCGATCTTGCACGGAAGCCCGCCGCAGTCACTGAAATTCGTTATCGACCGTGAGCATCTGCGGATTGAAGTTTCTAATTCGAACCGGGTGGGTGGAACAGTCCCGAAATTGGCCACCATGCCAACCAACAGCGACGACGTCGGTGGGCGGGGCTTAAATTTGGTGAATGTGCTGTCAAGTACTTGGGGTGCCGAAGTCAACTCCGGGTCAACAACCGTTTGGGCTGATATTTCCCGAAGTTAATGGGGAGTTGTTTTCGAGTTGCCGAATTCTGCCACGCTGTTACATTCCGTTTTAATATTTTTGTCCGGTGAGTAAAACACGCGGTCGCGCGCCGCTTTCGCTTTCAGTGAATTCAGCGACGACATTAGGGGCTTTTGATGCAGCGAGTAACGCGCATATTCGGAATTGTTATCGGGGTTGGTATTACCGCGATTGCGATTTCGGCCTGCTCACCAAACGTAATCTCATACACCGGTCCGACCTCAGTGCCGGCGGCGGCGGGCAGTTTCAACTTCCAACTGAACGCGCTCGAGCATTATGTTTATGACTACTCCGTGGAAACCCTGCCCTCTAATTCCTCCGCCCTAGTTTGCCAACTCACACCGAATGCATACAGTCCGACGGCTGTGCTTTATTCCGGTGGTGCGGGCATCTGCCGCATCCGTGCTTCGAGTACCACTGAGCTTAACCGGAGTTTAATCGGGCTAACCGGCGAAAAGTTCGATGTCGTCGTCGAAGAACCAACCAATCCACCAAGTCCAGCGGCGCCACTTAGCCCAAGCGCAGCACCTCCTGCTAGCGCAGCTGCCCCACTTAGTGCCGCTCAGCCAAATCAGGCTGAGGCCAGCCCACCTATGGCTACCCCAACGCCGACACCGACACCGACCCCGGCAGCTAAGCAATCAGCCAGCGCTTCAGCGAGTGCAACAGCCAGCGCCTCGAAGACGCCGTCACCTTCCACCTCATCGCCCACCCCGTCCAAAAGCACGCCCAACACGGCAGCCACAAGTACTACGCCCTCCCCGGCGGCGAGCACCGCGCCCCCCGCGCAGGTAGTCACTTGGAATCCCACCACCTCAATTTCGAGCACGATTCCGTCCTCTGACGGTGGGCGCGAATTCACGCCATCTTCAACGGCTGCCACGTCAGGTGATGGCACGATTACTTATTCGATGGGAACACCTAATACGTCGTATTGCCATCTGCGCGCCGGTCGAATTGTGGTGGTGGGGCAAAACGGCACCTGCACGGTCATCGCCACCGCAAGTGGCACCGATCGCTTCGCGCAAGGAGCGGCTTCGGTGACGTTCACGATAAACAATTACACCGACCCGAATCCGCCACCGCCGCCGCGGGCTCCTGCACCTGCTTCCTCCACCCCGCCCGTCTTTTACTCGTGCAGGAGCGGCGGGAGTAACCCCCAATCAGTGAGTGCTTCGAGTAGCCCATCACTGGTATCCAGCTCACTTAATTGCTCG
>JBAXHK010000394.1:0-1891 GCA_037138935.1 Actinomycetes bacterium | reverse complement strand
CTACGGCGAGAACTGGTGCTCACCGGCCGCAATGCCGACCGTTCTCGCGGTGGGAGCGCTCGCCGACGACGGTGCTCCCATGCATTTCACAAACTTTGGCTCCCGATTTGACGGGCATTCGATCATGGGCCCGGGCGAGAACGTCTTGGGAGCCAAGCCTGATGGTGATGTCGTCAATCAAAAAGGCACCAGTGTGGCGGCGCCGGTACTTACCGGTTTGATCACCGCGATTACGTCGGCTTTGGTGCAGGCTGGGCGCCCGCCGAACCCACAGTTGGTTCGTAATGTCTTGATAGCAACGGCACGACCCTGCACAGGGGCGGGGGCCGATCGGTGTATCGGTGGTGAGGTCGCTGTTGACCGAGCCCTTGAAGTACTTTTCGACGGGGTGGCGATTGCCTCATTCGCTGTCGACAATGCGCGAATCTTGGCTTTGCAACCCGCCCCTGATGCGCCGTCAGCACTGCAAGAGCCACCGAGGCCAGCTAGTCAGTTTCAACTGCCACCACATTCGTCAGCTACTCATCACACCGGAGAACGACCGCTACCCCGTGAGGCATACAAGCGCGAGGAGCGTAGGGGTGATGCGGTAGTCCCAGCCGTGGTTGAACCGTCGATCAAGTACCCTGCGCGCACTTTTGCGATCGGCACCATCAGTTACGACTTCGGTAACGAAATCACCCGGGATTCATTTACTGAAGCGATGGGCGGGGGTTACGGAGTCGGTACCGGGGTGGCAACTGACCCGCAGTCAATGGTTGATTACCTTGACACCAATCCCGCCGAGGCCCGTCGACTTATCTGGGTACTTAAAATTAATGGCGAGGCACGATTTGCGATCACCCCGGTTGGGCCCTTTGCCTCTGACGTTTACGACATGTTGGCTGCCCTATTGCAAGGCCAGGCAAAGGGCAGCATCTCGGTGGTGTCTATGCCGGGTAGTGCTGAAACCGGCACCGTGACATTGCTTGACGGCACCACCTTGCGCAAGCTGCACCGCAATGGGTTGCGTGGTATCTATGGCTGGCATCCGGTGAATTTGGCGCAGCAGTGCCTTGCTGCCGTTCACGGTGATGCATTGAAAGGCGAAGAGATGGGGCTTGCGGCAAAAGCCAAATCCGAATCCGCTACGGCAGGTGCTGATGACGAAGTGTTCGGAATCGATGGGATAGCAACTGATATCTGGACCCGGCTTCGGATTGAACCATCAAGGGACGTGCAGTTAGCGGTACAAGATTTCTTGGAGGAGATTTATTTCCGGGCGCCACAGGATCCATCAATCTCTGTTGAGCGTGCCCTGAATCTGGCGGCAACCAACGGGTATCAAATTGCTATGGCATTCTTGGATGCTTTGAATGACGGGCTGCAGTATCAGACCTACGGCACGGAGTACAGCCCATTTAGCCGGGTCGGTGGAAACTGCTGGGAGATAGTACTTCGTTTCAAGGATCCAACACGTGCCACTCGTGGTGCCCGCGAATACCGGTTCACCATTGACGTAGCTGATACTTTGCCGGTGGCTGTTGGTCGAGTTCGGCGCTGGGCGGCTGTTCGGTGAGCATGATACTTGGGCTAAGCCCCGCGGTAACGATCAAGTCTGCCGATGCAAACTGGAGTGAGTTGGTCGGCCCGAGTGGCTCATTGGTTGTGCCGGCTGATTTCGCCAATACCTTGCCGGTTAACGGTGCCACCCCGTCTTCGGCGCCGGCAGACCGTAATTTAATGCAGAAATTGGCCGATGGCGGGTTTTTGGCGGTTACCGCTTATGAGGGCGATACCCCACTCGCCCCTTTGGTGCCAGGTATTAATCCGCTGCACTCGGGCCCGGTAGATGCACCTTTGGGAACGGCGTATCGGTTATCGAGGTTCGCCTACCTGCATCGCACCCAAC
>JBAXHK010000393.1:0-1904 GCA_037138935.1 Actinomycetes bacterium | reverse complement strand
CCACCGCCGCGGGCAACTGATTTCGAAACAATATTTGAGGTCGTATTCGGTGCCACATGGACCATTTTTGCACCAGCGTCTTGGTGCTGCTTCTCGCCAGCAAAGGCGATTGACAGGGTTTCACCCTTGGCGTGCTCGCCGGTAAGCCACACCGCTGGGTACTTCATGGTTACTTTTGAACCTAGATTCCCGTCAACCCACTCCATGGTCGCACCTTCGTGCGCCACCGCGCGCTTGGTGACAAGGTTGTAGACATTCGTTGACCAGTTCTGGATAGTGGTATAACGACAGCGCGCGCCCTTACGCACGATTATTTCTACGACGGCAGAGTGCAGCGAATCGCTCGAGTAGATCGGAGCTGTGCAACCTTCGACGTAGTGCACGTATGCGCCTTCATCGATAATCATTAGGGTGCGCTCGAACTGACCCATATTCTCAGTATTGATGCGAAAGTACGCCTGCAGCGGGATATCAACTTTGACGTTCTTGGGAACGTACACGAACGAGCCGCCAGACCACACCGCGGTGTTCAAGGCCGCAAATTTATTGTCGCCTACCGGGATCACCGATCCGAAGTACTCCTTAAAAATATCTTCGTGCTCGCGCAATGCGGTATCGGTGTCCATGAACACCACGCCCTGCTCCTCAAGGTCTTCGCGAATCTTGTGATACACGACCTCAGATTCGTACTGAGCTGCCACGCCGGAGACCAAGCGCTGCTTCTCGGCTTCGGGGATCCCCAACTTGTCGTAGGTGTTTTTGATGTCAGCTGGTAGATCCTCCCAACTGGTCGCCTGCTTCTCGGTGGAACGCACGAAGTATTTGATATTGTCGAAATCAATGCCGCTGAGATCTGAACCCCAGGTCGGCATGGGCTTCTTTTTGAAGAGACGCAGGCCTTTGAGCCGCAACTGGAGCATCCACTCAGGCTCGTTCTTGAGGGCGCTGATATTGCGGACAACATCTTCATTGATCCCGCGTCGGGCGCTTATCCCAGCGGCATCAGTGTCGTGCCAACCAAACTCATATCGACCTAGTTCATCAATGGTGGCTGCTTGCTGCTCTGCCGTAGTTGTCATGCCGACGCCTTTCGATTGATTCGGTCAGTAGGAATTCGGTCTGTAGAAATTTGGCCAATAAAGTTTACTCTGGCGTCGTGCGTTGGGATAACCGTGGTGCAAACACCATCACCATGTGCCAAGGTCGCCAACCTTGTTACGTGACGCCCAAGTGCGGTACCCAGTGCCGCGGTCTCAGCGTCACAAAGTGCTGGAAACTCGGCAGCCGCCTCCACCATCGGGCAATTATGCTGACAAAGCTGCACGGTTACCCCGTGGTCGCCGGCCTCAACCGAAGCGGCGTAGCCGGCAGCTGTTAAAGCAACGGCAATATCTTCAGCCGTGCCGGTGACATCGTTTTTTCGCGCCGGCAGCAACTGCTGGACCAAGCGATTAGCCCGTTGCTCAGCAAAGGCCCGAACCCCGGCATCACCTTGAGTTTCATGCACAAAGCGCAGCACTTCAACGGCTAGATCGTCGTAAGTTTGGCTCAGGGCCGCTCGCCCCGATGCTGTGAGGCTAAATACCTGACCGGGACGCCCTCTGCGTGCGGTGGGTGCCTTGCCATAAGGGGCACGATCCCCAGCCACGACCAAACCAGCACCTTGTAAGGCGCTGAGTTGCCGGCGAATCCCAGCTGAAGTAACTCCTAGTCGCGTGGCCAACTCGGCCGCGGTACTGGGGCCAAGGTCCAACAACGAGTGCGCTAGGCGCTCGGCAGCCTCTCCGGGGAATTTCACAACCACATTGTTGCGTAATTCATGGACCGTGGCAAATCGGGGGTCAATATGATGCGTTTGTGGCAAATACCGTGTTGCAGGTTGAGAACCTGGTTATCCGATACGG
>JBAXHK010000392.1:0-1912 GCA_037138935.1 Actinomycetes bacterium | reverse complement strand
GCCGACCGAGGATCTTTCGATCAACTACTCAAAGATCAAGCTGGATTACCAACACAACTCCTTGCAGGATGTTCCAGCGTTGGTCACGACTGTTGCGTGGGACATCTCGAGGTCCCTGCTGCAGCTGCTCCCCAGTTCGGCAGAGGCGCTCACGCCCTGCTAAGCAGCTGATGCCGATGCCAAATCATGAGCCGCCGAGCACCGTATGAGCCTTAGCCGCTGAGCTTGAGGCCGCTACAAACTAAGGACCCGATTAGCACGAGGGTCGTTATCGTGAGTCAACGAGGCATGGCCGGGAACATAGCCCTCTTCAGCTAGAGAAATCTATTTTGAGAAACGAAACAGGTCATTGGATGTGATGGATCGTCGAGGCACGGGTTGCCGACCAGCTTGCAGACATAATGGTGACATCACCACCTACAAAGGACCCCGTGAGGTTGTCACAAGCAATCTTTAAGACGGTTGAACTTGAAAGGTGCACGGAACCTCGCATCACCAGCGTTACTGTTGGTGCAATCATGTTTGCTCTTTTATCGATCCATACGTCAGCTTCAGCGTAGTGAGTCATAAAGTTGGTTTGCGGGCTTATGCGGCAAAGAACGTGAGCACCAGCCTGACCGTCTTGGGAAATGATCCCTACCGATCCATTCAAAACATAGTCACCGGCGGGAAGCGTGATCTCTACATTGGGGAACGCTGCGGACGAAACAGGAAGGAGAATACCAACAGCCTTATATTCACGCCAAAAGACTTCGCTCCGGGTAGCGACTGACAGGTCTACGCTGGTAAGCGAGCCATTCTTGACCTTGGACCCATTGACAGAATCGGCGTGCAGTTTCGCTTTGCTGACCGCACCATTCTTGATTTGACGGGTATTAACCGAATTCGCTGGGAGGTGGATAACAGCGTAACTTGTTCCCCCCATTGCAATAAAGAGCGATACGCAGGAGATGACGATTGAAGCCGATGGTCTTTTCATACACTCGACGTAAGCAGATGCTCGTCTAAATGTCAAAAGAGTGCGGCGATCACTTCCGCACTCGCTACGCGTAGCAAACACCCCGAATCGGGCTTCGAGATGCGACGACAGTGCTATCCTTACAAGTTAACGCGAGTAAGGAGAAGTAATGGACGCCCAAGCCAAGCTGACCTCGAAGGGCCAAGTCACGATCCCGAAGCCGGTCCGCGACGCACTCGGTCTGCACGAAGGCGATGACCTCCTCTTCCGAGTCGAGGACTCCCGCGCGACTATCTCCAGGTCGGAGGATTTCGTCTCGCTTGCCGGGTCCGTCCCGGTCCCCGCTGCAAAGCGCGGCACGGCATGGGATGACGTTCTCAGGCGAACGCGCCACGCGCGTCACGGAAGGACACGCTGACCGCCTTCCTCGACACGAACGTAATCGTCCGGCACCTGACGGGCGACCCGGCCGATCAGGCCGCGCGCTCGACGGCCGTTCTCGCCTCAGGCGAGACACTCCTCCTCACCGACCTCGTGCTGGCTGAATGCACCTACGTCCTCGAATCGTTCTACGAGGTACCGCGGCAGCGAGTGGCCGAACTCATGCGCGCAGCCATCGCGCTCCCGAACATCCAGACCGTGGACCAATCCGCGCTCATCCGCTCACTGGAGATCTACGAAGTTGACCGCCTCGACTTCGCTGAGGCCTACCTCGCGGCGCAGGCGGAAGCGACCGGGGTCGGGGAGATCCTCTCGTTCGACCGCTCGATAGACCGTCTGACGACGGTTCGACGGCGCGAACCCTGAGCTACGGGTGGCAAACGAACAGCAATCCCTCAGCTTTCTTTAGCAAGCCCCTAGCAAACACCCCAATCACCGGTCAACTCGGCAGTTCGAACCCAGCCGCGCCCATGGTCCTGCCGGCCGTTGCCATAATCGCGAGATGGCCTCCGA
>JBAXHK010000391.1:0-1929 GCA_037138935.1 Actinomycetes bacterium | reverse complement strand
GGATGACCTCCTGGCCGCCGATCGCGATGGCGCGCTCGTCAATTTAATGAATGCCCCACCAAATGGTGACTTCCAGACATATAAGTCCGAAGACGGCGCATTTATCCGCGAGAATTTCTTCGGTCGCGATCCGCGCACCGCAAAACTTGTCGAGTCGTTGACCGACGATGAGATCTGGGCTTTGCAACGCGGCGGCCATGACTACCGCAAGATGTATGCGGCATATGAAGCCGCTTCGAATACCAAGGGGCAACCGACCGTCATTTTGGCTAAGACCATAAAGGGCTGGACTCTTGGTTCACACTTCGAGGGTCGCAACTCAACCCATCAGATGAAAAAACTCAGCCTTGAAGATTTACTGGAATTTCGCGATCGCCTACGTATTCCGATCCCCGATAGTGCGATGGATCCTTATCTTCCGCCTTACTACCATCCCGGCCCGCAAGATGAAGCGATGCAATACATGGTCGAAACCCGCCGCAAGCTCGGTGGTTCGGTGCCAACTCGCCGCACCTTGGCGAAGGTGCTCACCTTGCCCGGTGACGATGCCTACGAAGTTGTTCGGCGCGGTTCAGGTAAGCAGGCAATCGCCACCACCATGGCCTTCGTGCGCTTGTTGAAGGATCTAATCAAAGATGAAAATATCGGCAACCGATTTGTGCCGATTATTCCTGATGAGGCGCGCACTTTCGGGATGGATTCACTCTTCCCGACCGCGATGATCTATTCACCGCACGGGCAGCAGTACATCTCGGTTGATCGCGAATTAATGCTCTCCTATAAGGAGTCGACCACCGGTCAGATTCTGCATGAAGGCATAAACGAGGCCGGGTCTGTCGCGTCGTTTACCGCAGTCGGGAGCTCCTACTCGACCCAGAACGAGCCGATGATTCCGCTCTACATTTTCTATTCGATGTTCGGTTTCCAGCGCACCGGCGACGCGTTCTGGGCTGCAATGGATCAGATGGCGCGGGGCTTTGTTCTTGGCGCTACAGCGGGCCGCACCACCCTTAATGGTGAGGGCCTGCAGCATGAAGATGGTCACTCGTTACTCCTCGCAAGCACCAATCCGGGGGTGGTCGCTTATGACCCGGCTTTCGGCTACGAGATTGGGCATATTTTTAAAGACGGTCTGCGCCGAATGTTTGGCCCAGATCCTGAGAACATCTATTACTACCTGACTATTTATAACGAGCCCTATCCCCAACCAGCCGAGCCTGAAGGCGTCGACGTAGAAGGCATCTTGCGCGGCATGCACTTGGTCAGCGAGGCGCCCGGAGCAGGCCCACACGCGCAACTACTTGCCAGTGGCGTGGGGGTTAACTGGGCCCTTCGTGCCCAAGAGTTGCTGCGCGATGACTGGGGAGTAGCCGCCGATGTCTGGTCGGTTACTTCCTGGAATGAGTTACGCCGCGATGGCCTTGCGGTCGATCGACATAATTTATTGCACCCTGCCGAAGAGCCCGAGCAGGCATATGTCACTAAGTGCTTAAGTGGCCGGCCCGGCCCGGTTATCGCGGTCTCGGACTGGATGCGTGCGGTTCAAGATCAAATCAGCGATTGGGTACCTACCGATTTCGTCTCCCTTGGTACCGACGGCTGGGGTATGTCCGATACTCGCGGGGCGCTGCGCCGACATTTTCTGGTTGACGCCGAATCAATTACCACCCAGACTTTGGCCATGCTTGCTAAACGCGGTGAGATTGACTCCGCTCGGGTGAGCGAGGCCATTGAGCGATACCAATTACACGACCCGGCGGCAGCGGATTCAGGTAGCACCGAAGGATCAGGATGACAAAGGATCCGAAACGTTTCCTGGCCTATCTCGATGCCGAGCGCAAAGCGTCACTGCTCTACCGCGCTTTGGCGCAAACAGTTAGCGGGGATCGCCGCGAGGCACTCATCGAGCTGGCCGCCGTTGAAGATGAG
>JBAXHK010000390.1:0-1930 GCA_037138935.1 Actinomycetes bacterium | reverse complement strand
AAGTCTGTGAAGGTGCCGCGCACCCGAACCGCGACGATGCCATCATCGCTACCTGCCAAAGCATTAACTGCGCTGACCAAATTCGCACAGGTGGTGCCCGGAGCCACCGGCCCCGAGCTGTCGGCCTGAAACTTAATCGCCTCAAAAAATGGTGTGGTGCGCGAGGTATCGACAATCTGCGGTACCCCGTCGGTGCCAACCCGGTAAACCGAGCCGCCAATCATGATCAGTTCGCCGTCAAGGTTGTCGAAGGTGCCCAGCCCCAAAGTTTGTCCGTTCAGCGCCGACTTAATGGGCAACAAGCCGTCGTAATCCGGTGAAGTCAAGTATGTGTAGGTGCCGATTTGAGCGACCCAAGGTTTGTCGCCGGCCTGCGCCACCGCGATCGGCCCGGCGACAGCAATCAGCGTCGCCGCCCCAAGCGCCATCCACAAACTCAAGTGCTGCTTCATGAGTAGCTTCCTCCTATTAAAGGCTGTATCCAAATAAGCCTAGCCACAGTGTGCTGCATGAGCCGATGACACAATCATGGCATGGCCATCTTCGAGATTGACAACGTCTCAGATTCGCGCCTTGCCGATTACGTTTCCCTAACCGACGTAACTTTGCGGTCACGACATGAGCCGGATATGGGTATCTATATTGCTGAGAGCGCATACATCATTCGCCGGGCCCTTGAAGTCGGCCATCAACCGCGCTCAATCCTGATGGACCGGCGTTGGCTAAATGACATGCAAGACGTAATAGCCACTATCGATGCTCGCATTCCCGTGCTAGTCGGCGAGCCAGACCTCCTCGAAGCAGTTACCGGCTTCCATGTCCACCGTGGCGCCTTGGCCGCAATGCACCGACCAGCATTGCCAACAGTCAGTGAGGTCACTCACCAGGCCCGCCGCATCGTTATCCTCGAGGATCTCGTAAATCACACCAACGTCGGTGCCATCTTTCGATCGGCCGCCGCCCTCGGTATTGATGCAGTACTTATTACTCCCAGATGCGCCGACCCCCTGTATCGACGGAGTGTGCGCGTTTCAATGGGCACTGTCTTTCAGATCCCTTGGACAAGGATCGCGGATTGGCCAGCTGGTCTACACCAACTCCGAAGTAGCGGTTTCACAATCGCGGCAATCTCGCCTACGGGCAGTGAAAACGTTGACCTTCGCCAGTTGGCACAGGACCCACCCGAGCGCCTGGCATTGGTATTCGGGACCGAAGGTGGTGGATTAACTAACCACGCATCTGTAGAAGCCGATATCTCTGTGCGAATTCCCATGCAGGGTGGTGTCGACTCACTAAATGTTGCCGCGGCATCAGCGGTAGTTTTCTGGGCCCTCAATTCCAACTAGTTTCTGTCCGACGCGATCAAATACAAATTACTTAAGTAGTTGCACTCACGCCACATTAGATCTCAACCGTGAAGTGAGAGAACGAATAGCGATTTAACTTCAGCCAGGAAAAATTAGTGATTCAGTTGTGGGGCGAACAACCGACCCCGGACCAACAGCGGTCAAGGGCCAGCAACAGGGTTTAAACACCCCACCTAGTGGTGGGGAAGAGTCCTACTCTTCCCCACCCTCAAAGCACAACGGTGTTCCGGGTATACCCATAGCCGTAGAGGGGCTTACGCCGGGGCGTACCCAACCAACACCGAGTGCGAGCCGATCAGTTGGTGCTGAACTTACCGGAATAGCAATATCAATACTGGGCATCTAGTTCTCCGTCCTTCTCGTTGTGATCTACTACTTCGTTAGTAGGTGTGAACTTCTTCGTTGAGCGGTGAGTTGCTACTCTTCACCACCGTCAAAGCAAAAACACCATCCGGCCGCGGTACCAACGGAGGGGTTTAGGGTGCCGCCGATACCGGCCACACCAGGCCGCACCCAACCAACACCAAGTGCGAGCCGATCAGTTGGCGCTGAACTTACTGGGG
>JBAXHK010000389.1:0-1931 GCA_037138935.1 Actinomycetes bacterium | reverse complement strand
AGAAGTTCACACCTACCGACAACGTAATCGATCACAACGAGAAGAATGGAGCACTAGATGCCAAATATTGATATTGCTACCCCAGTAAGTTCAGCGCCAACTGATCGGCTCGCACTTGGTGTTGGTTGGGTGCGACCAGGTGCGGCCGGTATCGGCGGGGTATCGGCGGCACCTCAAACCTCTAACCCCCGTTTGTGCTTAGGGGTAATGTATTGCTTTGAGGGTAATGAGGAGTAGCGCCCTTCCCTACCACTAGGTGGGGTGTTTAGGGACTGCCCCGGCTTTAGTTGCCTCGCGGGGTTGAGGTTTTAGGCCGCGAGTGCGACCTGGGAGTAAATGATCTCAAACTCGATCGGGGTGAGCTTGCCGAGGCTCCGTTGGCGCCTGCGGCGATGGTAGGTCCGTTCGATCCAGGTGACGATCGCGAGGCGTAGTTCCTCGCGCGTGGCCCACTGCTTGCGGTTGAGGACGTTCTTTTGCCGGAGCGCGAAGAAGGACTCCATCGCGGCATTGTCGCCGGCTGATGCGACCCGGCCCATAGATCCGACCAGTCCGTTGTTACGCAGGGTCATGGCAAACTTCTTGGACCTGAATTGCCCGCCTCTGTCGCTATGAACGATCGTGCCGGCCGGGCGGCCACGAAGGATGATGGCCATGCGCAGCGCATTCACGGCTAGCTCCGAGGTCATCCGTGAGTCGATCGCGTAGCCGACGATCCGCTTGGATGCGCAGTCCTTGATCGCACAGAGGTAGATCTTGCCTTCGAGGGTCCAATGCTCGGTGATGTCGACCAGCCATTTCACGTTGAGGGCCTCGGCATTGAAGTTACGCATTACGCGATCATCATGAACAGCGGGTCCAGCTTTCTTCCCCGGGCCGCGGCGCTTGATGATGGTGGAGGAAATGCCCTGCAGCGAACACAGTCTCGCCACACGGTTTTCACCGACCGTGAAGCCCATCGCATGGATCAGCTCGTCAGCGATAAGGCGGTAGCCGAACTCGGGATCATCAGCATGAATATCCATGGCCGCGTTGATCAGATGCGCGTCATCCCAGTCCCGCTGAGATACCGGGCTCTTGCGCCAGGCGTGAAACGCGGTCGTGGAGAAACCCAGAACCCTGCACGACACCGTGACCGGGATCCCCTCACCCGCGAGATCCGCGACGAGGGGATACATCATTTTGGGTTCACGCCCCGTCCCAGATACACCGCCGCTCGCCGCAAAACCTCGTTCTCTTGCTCCAGCAAGCGAATCCGCTTATTGGCCTCGCGAAGGGCCACTGACTCAGACTGGGTGACTCCAGGCCGACGGCCTTCCTCGATGTCATCGAGCTTCAGCCACCGCTGAAGGCATGACTCCGAGATCCCGAAATCACGGGCGACTTGAGAGATCGGTGCATCGGACTGTCGGGCCACCGCGACCACATCGCGGCGGAACTCGCTCGGAAACGCTTTCGGCATGACAGACATCCTTCCAGCGAGGACAAATCCTCACAGGCTAGGAGGCAATCAAACTCGGGGCAGTCCCTTTTGCTAAGCCCTTGGTTTTAGGGCGGGAGTGTTTTACCCTTATATACAGGTGCCCGTTTGGGTATTTGCCCTTTGACCTGTTGGAGCATGAGATGCCAAATAGTGATGTCACTTCGCCAGTTACTTCAGTACCAACTGATCGGCTCGCACTCGGTGTTGGCCCGGTGCGGCCCGGTGTTGCCGGTATCGGCGGCACCTTAAACCCCCTATTAATCGGTGTTCCCTGTGGTTCTATGGCGTGCTTTGAGGGTAATGAAGAGTAGCAACCGCTCAATGAAGAAGTTCACACCTCCCAATGAAGTAATAGATCACAACAACGAGAAGGACGGAGCACTAGATGCCAAGTATTGATGTTGCTACCCCAGTAAGTTCAGCGCCATCTGATCGGCTCGCACTCGGT
>JBAXHK010000388.1:0-1933 GCA_037138935.1 Actinomycetes bacterium | reverse complement strand
GCCAACTTGAAAGAGGAAAACATGAATGCACTAAAAAAGTTTGTTTTGCCTGCGGCTTTACTGGCTTCGACATTGGTAGTAGGTGCGTGCTCTGGATCGCCAGTTAGCAGCTCAACTCCAAGCCCGGTAGTTAGTGCCCAGACGTCCAACCCCTCGGTAACTGCAGAGGTTAACGCTAGCGATTTGATGTTTGTTGAAATGATGATCCCTCATCATGAGCAAGCAGTTGAGTTGGCTTTGCTGGCTCCAACTCACGGAGCTAACCCGGAAGTTCTGGCTTTGGCGGCGAAGATTGCCTCAGCGCAGGGCCCGGAGATTGAGCAAATGCGAGCGATGCTCGATCGTTGGGGAGTCTCGGAAATGATGTCTCACACCGGGCACCAGATGGACGGAATGGTTTCTGCCTCAGGGCTGAAGGATCTAGACGAAGCATCAGGGGCAGAATTCGATCGGCTTTTCTTGCAGTACATGATCGCTCACCATGAGGGGGCCATCGCAATGGCGCAAGACCCGCTGGTGAACGGCGATGACGCCAAACTAAATGCGCTGTTGAAAGCGATTGTGACAGCTCAAAACGCAGAAATCGAACAGATGAACAAGATGTTGCAGCAATTGCAGTAGTTGGAGGGGTCCGGATTACACCCAGGTGGGCATCCACATGCGAAATGTCCATTGCCCATATGGGATTAGCTGCCCGGTCCAGATCGGATACATCCACCAAGCAACGAGCACGATGAGTAGCAGTAATGCGCCGGCGCCAAGTGCCCCCCAGCGCCGGCGAGATTCGCTGGCGCTGGAGGGGCCGATCATGGTGCCCATCGACATGGCCAGTGCAGTGACGACGAATGGCACGTAAACGATTGTGTAGAAAGTGAAGATGGTGCGATTTAGGTAGAGCAGCCACGGTAGCCACCCGGCGGCGATGCCAACAAGTACCGCCCCTGCTCGCCAGTCACGCCGCCCGATCCAGCGCCAGCACTGGTGAAGGATGGCGGCAACGGCTGCCCACCAAATAATTGGGTTACCCAATGCGAGAACTTCGGCGGCACAGTTATTGGTAGGGCAGCCTTGGCTTCCGTCCTTGATACTTTCGTAGAAGAAGGAAGTCGGCCGGGTTTGAAATGGCCACGAAAGTGGATTGCTCTTGTATGCGTGTTCGGAGGTGAGCCCAACATGGAAGTTCCAAGCTTGAAGGTGGTAATCCCACCACGATCTAAGGGCTGCAGGGATTATCGAAGCCGGTTGGCCCGCGGCCCAATTTCGGTTATAGGCATCGTTGCTTAGGAACCAACCTGTCCAAGAGAAGAAGTAGACGACGATCACGATCGCCACCATCGTGATGCCAGTAAGTGGTGCATCACGCAGCACGGTTGCCGTCCAGGGCTTTTTCACTCCGATGGCCCTGCGAGCTGAGACATCCCAGACGAGTGTCATCAAAACAAATGCGGCGACGAACCAAATACCAGACCACTTAACCGAGCAAGCCAAGCCAAGGGCGACCGCGGCGGCCCAGCGCCAAGGGCGTAAACCGAAAGTTGGCCCGTACCCTGTAATGAGTGAGTCCAGTGCTGCTGACGGTTCGGTGTCGCTTGTTAGTGCCGCTCGTACTTTTGCGGCGAGACGACCCCTGGTTTGATCTCGATCAATTACTAGTAGGCCAAATGCCGCGAGAATCCAAAATGCCAGCACCATGTCGAGTAGGCCGGTGCGGCTCATCACGATATGGATACCGTCGAGGGCCAGCAACAGGCCAGCAAGAGTGCCAATGAGATCTGATCGAGTTAGCCGCCGCACTATGCGGGCGAGCATGATGATGCTGAGAATACCGAGCACAGCTACTGAAATACGCCAGCCGAATGGAGTCGCTCCGAAGGCGTATTCACCGATGGCGATTGCCTATTTGCCAAGTGGTGGGTGCACGACGAATGCTGGT
>JBAXHK010000387.1:0-1938 GCA_037138935.1 Actinomycetes bacterium | reverse complement strand
GAGGGCCACGTTGTTCATCGGCAAGCCCGGGCGTTGACTCAAGCGTTCAAGAATGAGCAGGTCCGGGTAACTAGCCCGCAGGGTCGGTTCGCGGCCGGTGCAAAGGTATTGGACCACAAAACTTTCACCAAAGCTGAGGCCCGTGGCAAGCACCTATTTATCGGCTTCGACAACAGGCGCTGGATACACATACACCTCGGCCTCTACGGTAAGTGGCAGTTCGGTAAGGGCACTGAGCCTGATGACAACGGTCTAATTCGGCTCCGCATCACTTCAGAAACTAACTTCGCGCAATTGCGCGGCCCCTCGGTGTGCGAGGTGATCACTGATGACGAGATGGCAACCGCTATCACCCGTATTGGGCCTGATCCGATCCACAAAGGAGCCGACCCTGTTCGAGCCTGGGATCGCGTGCACCGAAGCGCTGCACCAATCGGGGCGCTACTTATGGACCAAAAGATCTTCGCCGGGGTCGGCAATATCTACCGGGCCGAAGTGCTTTTTCGGCACCAAATATCTCCATTTACCCACGGCCGGGTGATATCCAACAAGCAGTTCTATGCCATCTGGAGTGACCTGGTGTCCTTGATGACACTAGGTGTGAAAAATGGGCGCATCGACACGGTTCGTGCGGTTCATTTGCCTGAAGCAATGGGGCGTGAGCCACGAGTTGATCGGCACGGTGGCGAGGTTTATGTCTATCGGCGCGAGGGCATGAAATGTTTTGTTTGTGGTGCGAAAATCAAGATGGCGGATATGCAAGGACGCAAGCTTTATTGGTGCGCCAAGTGTCAAGTGGGTTAGCTAGAGCTGGGTAACTCGGATGCTCGTGGGCTGCGAATACCAGGGTGGTCGGCCGGCAACGTGCGTTTGATAACAACCCATGAAAGCAGCACCGTGATAATGACAAGTGCATAGAAGAGCGCCCCTGATGCGGCCAGGGCCCAAAGCCAATTGTTCTCGATCAAGGGGATAAGTACCGCCGCGCGGATTAAACACAGCAAAACCCACAGCCAAGAGGCGCGGTTGTAAGCGCGCATCAGATCAGGGTCTTGGCGCCACCGCATCTTGGTGCCGACGATCGGTCCGACGATAACGCCAAGTAACGGCCAACGAATGAATATCGAGATGGCAAATGCCAAGGCTGAGGCGACATTTAGTAACACCCGGGGCCAGAAGAAGGCGGCGGCGCTGCCTGACTTTGCGGCGATGTAGGCGCTCAGCACTACGACCAGTAAGGCTCCCAATACCCGCGTTGGGCGCTTGCGTTCAACCAGCCGCCAGATTGCGAAGAAGAGGCCGAGCCCGACGGCAACGCTGACAGCCCAAGTCATGTTGTCGCCGGTGGCGACATAAGTGGCAATAAAGGCCAGCGGGGGCAGAATACTTTCGATCGCGCCCCGGGGGCCGCCGATCAGGGCCTGCAGCGGATGCTGCTTCGTCTCGTTCACGAGTTGAGAGTAGTGGCTCGGGCCCAAAACTTTGCCGACAATATGTCAGCGCTTTTGGCCGAGTACGGTGTAGTGGTGACCGCAAACGTGAGTGAACTAGCGGCGAAGTGGAGCACCGACCTAGCATCCTGGGCTATTCCCGATGAAATCTTGAGCCAGGTAACTACCCCGCCTTGGGTTCATCCCGTGGCGATGTTCACTGTTGAGGAAACTATTTCGGATTCGATCTCGCATCAAGTTGCCCGAGCGGTGGTGCCGGCTGGCGGCACTGTGCTCGATGTTGGGAGCGGTGGTGGGCGCGCAGCATTTGCACTCGTGCCGCCCGCGGCCACCGTAATCGCTGTCGATCATCAGCAGGGCATGCTGGACGAATTTGCGAAAGCCGCTGCGCAGCGCGAGTTGCGGCACGAGGAGTTTCTTGGCGATTGGCCGGCGGTTGCGGGCGAAGTTCCCAAAACTGATGTGGTGGTGTGCCACCACGTGGCAT
>JBAXHK010000386.1:0-1939 GCA_037138935.1 Actinomycetes bacterium | reverse complement strand
TAAGGTTTGGGCACAAGGCGCAGCCCTATTCGATGAGCAAATCGCAGCTCTAGGTGATTTCGATACTGCCATTGCGGTTCTGACGCACGCCAACGGAGCCATCACCACAATTGATGGCAGCCGAAAAGCCGTCTACGGCTACGACCAGCGGGTAGAGGCCTTCGGGACATCGGGTATGGCAATCTCGGACAATCAGCGGGTCAACAACTCACAGATCTACTTGCCGGAATCCTCCCAGCAGGCCCCGTTCCAATACTTCTTCCTCGAGCGATACGCCGAGTCTTTCAAGAATGAATGGCTGGCCTTCACCAATTACGCTTTGAATGGCGGGGCCTCACCGGTCTCCGGCGGCGACGGCCGCGCACCGGTAGCAATTGCCATGGCGGCCGCCATCTCAGCGACCCAAGGCCGGCAGGTCAGCATCGACGAAATCAACTGAAGATGGCAGCACCCAGACCGACAATTAAGGACGTCGCCGCACTGGCCGGTGTCTCCAAGTCATTGGTCTCATTGGCAATGCGCGACAGCGGCCGGGTTTCACCAGAAAGCCTGACCGCAATCCGGGCTGCGGCTGACGAACTTGGCTACCGCCCCAATGCCGCAGCACGCAGTCTTGCCGATCGGCGAAGTAACACCATTGGGGTTCTGGTTCAGGATTTACATAATCCAATTTCCGCCGAAATTATCGATGGAGTGCAACGGCAAGTTCGCGCGAGCGGGTACCACACCATGCTCGTTACCGGCAGCGAAGACGCCGAATTGGAGCAGAGCGAGATCGAGAAATTACTTGAATTTCAAGTTGAGGGGCTAGTGATAATTGGGCACCGCATGCCCGCCGGTGCGCGTGCGGCCATCAAGGGTTACTGCCCCACGGTGATCATCAGTCGCGCAGAGTCTGATATCGCCGGTCTCGATTCCATCAGCAATGACGACAACGCCGGGGGGCGAATGGCCGTCGATCACCTCTATAGCCTTGGCCATCGAGCCATCGCGCACATCACCGGCGGTGATAATGAAGTCGCACTTATGCGCAAATCCGGATACGAGTCCGCAATGACAGGCTACGGCCTCGCCGCGCAACTGGCCAGCTACGAAGGTGCCTTTACCGATGAAGGTGGCTACCGCGGGACTTGCGCGGCCCTGGACTCCAAGATGGGGCACAGCGCGATTTTTGTCGCTAATGACCTGGCCGCGGTCGGCGCACTCGCGGCCGCCGCAGATCGTGGCCTTAAGGTGCCCGATGAGCTATCAATAATCGGCTATGACGGTATGGCACTAGGTGGCCTGCGCTCAATTGGTCTCACCACAATCGCGCAGCCCCTCGCGACGATGGGCCTTGACGCCGCCGCCCTGCTCTTCTTGCGCATCAAAGACCCCACCCGGCCACCCGTTCATATCGGGCTCGAACCCAGGCTCGTGATTCGCAACTCCACCGGCGTCTATCACGGGTGAGCCGCGAAGCGTTAGGGTTCAGACATGTCTATGGCCGCCCTAACCTTGCTCATCTTCGCCGTTGTGCTGGCGATTTTTGCCGCTGCCTTCATCCTCTTAGGGATGTCGAATGAGCGCGCCTACTGGTCACAGCGCGATCCATCCGGCGACGCCCGAAAAGATGCGACCCCACTGTCCGCAATCGCCAAGAACACCTTGCACTATGCCGCCGGTGAATATCGGGCACCGCTTAGGGTCGTGGCGATCGGCGTGCTCATGTGGTGGATTGCCGTCGGGCTCGTGCTGGGTCAGGTGGCGGGCTCGCGCTGAGTAGGACTGCGTGTGCCGCTGGCCAGTCAGCCACTCTGGGACGGCTGGCACGAGACCCTCAACCAGGGCGCACGCGGCACGCATCCTGTGCCCAAGGCCGCCCCCCGGTCCTGTGCTGAGTGCCCGTTCAGCGTATGGGTAGACGACAAGCCGCCGGCCTGCGGCTCATCGGATGTCA
>JBAXHK010000385.1:0-1945 GCA_037138935.1 Actinomycetes bacterium | reverse complement strand
TGCTGTGCCAAACCTCAATCGAAACTGGGGCCCTGATTGGCTCAGGTACGACTTTGGTTTCATGTGAAATTGCAGAAGATGCAACGGTGACCCACACGTGGGCTGAGTTAGCCGTAATTGGTGCCCGCAGCAATGTCGGCCCATTCACCTACCTGCGCCCGGGCACCGTACTCGGCGCCGATACCAAAGCGGGTGCTTTCGTTGAGATCAAGAACTCAACGGTGGGGGATTCATCCAAGGTGCCGCACCTGTCATATGTGGGTGATGCGCAGATCGGTACGGGCAGCAATATTGGGGCGGCAACTGTTTTCGTCAACTATGACGGAGTCGAAAAACATCGCACCGTAATTGGTGATCATGTTCGGGTGGGCAGCGACACCATGCTCATTGCTCCGGTAACTATTGGCGACGGCGCATATACCGCCGCCGGGTCGGTCATTACCGAAGATGTGCCACCAGGGGCAATTGGTGTTGGGCGGTCGCGGCAGCGCAATATCCTCGACTGGGTGCTTCGGCGCAGGCCGGGCACCGCATCAGCACAGGCAGCAAGCCAAGCAATAAAACCGGTAACTCACGCACAGGAGGATAAGTGACCGAACTCGTGGTGGCCAATAAGAAGCGAATAGTGCTGCTTGCAGGTAGGTCACACCCCGAATTGGCGAATCAAGTAGCCCATCACCTTGGCATCCCGCTATCCAAGACGACCGCATTTGATTTCGCCAATGGTGAGATCTTTGTGCGATTCCAGGAGTCGGTGCGCGGTTGCGACGCTTTCGTTCTACAAAGCCACACGACGCCAATTAACCAATGGATCATGGAGCAACTGATCATGGTTGATGCGTTGAAGCGGGCGTCGGCAAAACGCATCACTGTGGTGATGCCATTTTATGGTTATGCGCGCCAAGACAAGAAGCATCGCGGACGCGAGCCCATCTCGGCTAGGTTGATGGCAGACCTGTTCAAGGCTGCTGGCGCTGACCGTTTGATGACGGTTGACCTACACACTTCACAGATTCAGGGTTTCTTCGATGGTCCGGTTGACCACCTGTTCGCGCTCCCACTGCTGTCCGCGCATGTCTCAAGCAAAGCCGATCGCTCGCGCATCACGGTCATCTCACCGGATGCCGGCCGGGTGCGGGTTGCTGAGCGCTGGACCGACGTGCTCGGGGCACCGCTAGCGATCATCCATAAGCGGCGCGACCCCGATGTGCCGAATCAGGTACGGGTACTCGAGGTCGTTGGTGATGTTGAAGGCCAAATTTGTGTCGTTGTCGATGACATGGTCGACACCGGTGGCACCATCGTGAAAGCGGCCGAGACGTTATTCGACAATGGTGCGGCAGATGTCATCGTGGCCGCCACCCATGGCATCTTGAGTGAACCGGCAGCCGAGCGGCTGCAGAACTCGCGGATCTCCGAAGTGATCGTCACCGACACTTTGCCGATCGCCGAAAACCAACGGTTCCCCAAGCTCACGGTGTTGTCGATTGCCCCGATTCTGGCCAAAACGGTAAACGAGGTTTTCACCGATGGTTCGGTCACCAGCATGTTCGAGGACACCGACACCTCGGCGGTCAACTCTTCGCATTGAGCCACCTGGGCAGCCACCTGGGCAGCCACCTTGGGGCAGCCACCTTGGGGCAGCCACCGGGCGGGGGCATTAGGTCCGGAAATTGGTCACGGGTTAGACTTTGGCCACTCCTCGGCGAGGGTGTGCCAGCTAGCTGGTCACCGTGATCGACGCGGTCGGCGCCCAACGCGCTTCACCGAGGTGACTTTCACTAAGGAGAAGTAAGTTGTCACAGGTAGCCATCACCGCTGAAGCCCGCTCCGAATTCGGTAAAGGCGCAGCCCGCAAACTCCGCCGCGAAGGCCGGATTCCCGCTGTTATCTATGGCAGTGGCACCGAGCTTGTCCACATCACTTTGCCAGAGCATGAGCTCAA
>JBAXHK010000384.1:0-1948 GCA_037138935.1 Actinomycetes bacterium | reverse complement strand
TCGAACCGCGCTACGGCTTCTGGACCCTGCCCGCCGGCTTCATGGAGATGGGCGACTCGGTGGCCGAGGGCGCGTTGCGCGAAACCATAGACGAGGCCGGGTCGCGGGTCGACATGACCAAAGTGGCGGCCATGGGTGTCTACAAGCCGGGCGTGCTCGTGACATTTGGTGAGCACGAGCACATCCTGCTGAGTTTCGCCGCCGCTCGAGGTGTAGTTCCTACGTATGCCTATAATGTCCCCAGAAAACCTTTTGATGATTTGCTCCTGGACACGGCCATGCGGGACGGTGCGCGTTATGTTCCTAGAGCCGCCAAGCTCAAGGCGGTACCGGGGCGCAAGCCCGATCAGTCCCGAGTGTTGCTCGATGAGGACACGCTCGCTTTAGTGCCCGAATGGTCGGACCAACCGGATCTGGTGATTGATGCCAGCGGGCGGCGCCGGACATTCGCCAAGCTTTTCGGTATTGGGTCCCGAACAGGCCAGCGTAAAGATGTTTCACACTTTGCCCATTACGAAAACTGTCCGTGGCCTGAACCGTCGGGAACAGTAATGACAATCCGCATGAAATACGGTTGGGCCTGGCGTATTCCCTTACCGGGACCCAAGGTGTCGATCGGTGTTGTTCTAAACAAAGACCACGCGAAACAATTCGGCTCAATCCCGGAAGAACAGTTGGAGAACATCATTAATAGCGAACCTCGCATTGCCAACGATTGTGCCGATCGGAGGCGAGTCAGCGATGTAGCAACATTTGCCAATTACCAGCTTATCTCCGAGTGTGGTTCCGGTCTCAACTGGGCCATGGTAGGGGACGCATTCGGGTTCGTAGACCCCATGCTTTCGCCAGGTCTCTGCATGGCCATGGTTTCAGCAGAGAAATTGGCCGACGCTATACCGAAGACAACCAAGGGTCGCAACTCTCTTCCACGTCGACTCACAAAGTATTGGCATTGGTTTGCTGAGACGTTGGCTGCATGGCAGAATCTTATCGATTACTTTTACGATGGGCGTATCTTTGCCCTTCAGAGAACCGGGGTCGACATGTCAATACGCTACCCGGGCCGTTTCAGTAATATGATGGAACGGCACATCACAAAAAATCTCAGCGGCATGGCGACTGGTGCGTTTATTAACCGCCCCTATAGCCGCTTACTTCTTTCAATGCTCGGCAGGTATGGCATCCGCGGCCATGATCCTGCGGACTTTGCCGTGCGTTGATCCCTGCCTGTGTGTTTTCGGTCCGTTCTGTGGGGCCTATAGCCAGGATGCTGGATTGTTCGCTACTTCAACTATCGATAGTTTCGTCTCTACGTGTCCGGGGGACGGTGAAGGGAATTAGCAGTCCTCCCAGCAATCCAATGAGTGCTTGCAGACCAAATCCACACATAGACGTGATGGTGGCTGCGCCGCGGGGAACTCCGTACATTCCGGCGAGTAAGTGCTCGAAAAGCATCTCACGCAGGCCGACCCCGTATAATGTCACCGGCAGAATGATGAGCGCGTCGATGACTGGCATCACTGTGAACATTTGTCCTATTGTCACGGGAAGCCTAACCGATTGCCCGCTGCAAAAGTAGGTTGTAAAGTGCGCAGCCAAGGCAGCGCACGAGAAAGCTACACCAATAGCAACCTTGCGCGGGTGTTCAACAATTTTCCAGAAATTGTCACCTAACTCGAGCACCTGACTGCGGATCACCGCTGGCAACAATTTAAGGCTCTTGGCTCGAAGGAAGGGAAGTGTTGTTAGGTACCAAAAAAAGACGAATAAAATCATGGCCCCCAACACAACCAAACTAGCTTCGAGAATTGATCTCGCATGAGTATCGAGCGGAAAATTGTGGCGGTGCAGGAAGGTGATGCCTAGTGCCAATACCAAAGCAATCATCCCACATAGACGGTCTGCGATAACCGACATCGCTACCCTGAGTTTTTTCGTCGGGTGCAGT
>JBAXHK010000383.1:0-1958 GCA_037138935.1 Actinomycetes bacterium | reverse complement strand
GCGGTGTTGACTGGTGGTTCGACAATCGGCCGGTGCGCGCAAATATCCGCGGGAGTTGTAGTTGAAGGCTCCGTGGTGTTCGACGATGCCCGAATCGCCGATGGAGCAAGGGTCACCGGCAGCATCATTGGCGCTGGCGCCACTGTTGGTGCAAATTGCGTTATCGATGGAGCGGTAATTGGTGATGGCGCGAGCATCGGAGACGGAAATGAATTACTGGCCGGGGTACGTATTTGGCCGGGTGTGCAACTTGCACCCGGTGCACTTCGATTTTCTAGTGATGCTTAACTAAAAATTTACTGGCTTTCAGTTAGCAGGTGGTGAGATCATGAAAGCTTCAACCGTGCGCTCATCGCGTTGACTTGGCTGCATCGCGGCATGGCCAACAGCGAGGGCGCCGAGGGGTTGGTAACTAGGTGGTAGTTGCAACACGGAATTGACTACATCCGCGCAGAACATTGTCGAAGAAATCCAAGCTGAACCGACTTCTTCGGCGGCCAAAGTGATCATTAGGTTCTGGACCGCAGCTCCGCCTGCGACCATGAACATATCGCGCTCAGCCGCGGTGCGCGCTTTGTCTGCGTACTGATGCGAACCTGACGCTAAATCAATGAATGCAAGGATTATGACCGGTGCGGTGTGCAGGATGTCACCGCGTGCGACTCGCCTTTGAATCGAATCCTCGCCGACACCATCAGTATTTTGTAGATCAATAACCCAACGATCACCCATCGCGGTGAGCAGGGATTTGCGGATCGGCTCATCTCGCAGCACGAGGAAGCGCCAGGGCGTGGAGTGGTGGGGTGCCGGTGCCGTGATAGCCGATGCGATGGCTCGCTCGATTACCTCATCATCGACCGGTCTTTCAGTGAAATTTCGCACGGTACGTCGGTACCCCCCGGCGGTGGCCCGACCGTGTTGCACGGCCTCTGCGGTCCCAAGGGGGAATAGGTCATCGGCTAAAGGGCGAACAATGGCACTAGCCCCAGGCCCAAACTCGGCACCGACATAGTGTCCCATCCCGCGAACAACGGCTACCGGGCTGCCGTCGATCTTGCCCTTAACGAGGTCGGCTGCCCCGGCGATTTCATCGGCGATCGCAATCACCGTCATCTCCAAGGTCCGTCCGAAACCGTCGATGCGCCCGGTGTGGTCATCGAGCACGGTGATGCCGGCGGCGCCGATAGCGACATCGGTAACACCAAGGCGCCATGGGCGCCCCATGGTGTCGGTGATGACGACGGCTAAATGTTTGCCGGTAGCGACCTGAAGTTGAGTTAGGAGTTCGCGTGCAGATGCATCGGGATCGATGGGCAGCAGGACTACGTGACCAGCTTCAACATTGCTCGCATCGACTCCGGCGGCGGCCATGACTAATCCATGTTGGGTTTGCACAATTTTAGTAATTGCTTGCGGGGTTGATTTTGTCGCGACAATGCGTACAGTTTCAGCATCGATCGCGGCTTCACGTGAGTGAGCCGCGATAATCCGCCCCTCGGCTTTCGAAATGATCTTGCTGGTAACGACGACAATGTCGCCATCGGCAAATCCGGCCGTGCCGTCTGGCCAAGTAATTTCGGTTGCGGTAATTATCGCCGCGAGATCCTCGCCGGGCGTGATCGAGCCAATACCTAAAACGGTGGTTATTTGCAGTGCTGCGTTCGGCGGCATGCTCATGTCATGAACTAACGGCCTGCATGCATTCGGCAGCCATCTGGGCGGTTGCGGCGACATCGGTCATCATCAGTGGTACGGCGCGACAGGAAATACCAAGGGCGACAACGTCATCAACGATTTCAGCATCAACTTCATCGACTAGCCAGGCGTCAATAAAGCCACCCGCGGTACGCGCTCCGTAATGCGCTGCAACTGCAGCCGCGGACGTCGCTACTCCGATGGCTTGTAGACATGAATCGGCCATGCCGCGAACCGGTGACCCGCCGACTATGGGGGAGACT
>JBAXHK010000382.1:0-1962 GCA_037138935.1 Actinomycetes bacterium | reverse complement strand
GTCAGCAAGTCAATGGCAAGTTCGCCGTGCTCACCTTTTGGAAGTGCTTGTACGACCGTGATGCGAAGTGGGGCTACTGGTTCAATTAGCACCTTGGTAACTCGCACCCACAGGTTCTCCTTGCCACTCACCCTGACGACGGTGCCATGTACCCGCAGGCCACGGCCGTCAACCAGCTCGACGACCTCCCCAATGTTGAGGCGCAGTACCGACACCGCGTGACGGCCTTCGGTGCCGGCCAGCGGTATTTCTTGATCAACCTGTACCTGCAGCAGGTCTGGATCTGCAATATAAAATACGGGAGCACTCACCTCGGGGAAAACGCATCCTTTAGGCGAGTAAATAGGCCACCTCCAGCATCGGCACCACCATCACCACCGCGTACTACGTCTTCCGAACGTACATCCGCGAGCTGTTTGAGTAACGTGGCTTGGACATCATCAAGTTTTGTCGGAATCGCAACATCTATGTGTACGTAAAGATCACCGCGACCACCACCCCGCAGCCGAGCTGCACCGAGTCCGCGCAGGGTGAGAATTGCACCAGGCTGGATCCCCGGCCGTACATCGATCTCCTGCTCACCATCAAGGGTGTCGAACTTCACGGTGGTACCAAGTGCCGCTGACGTCATCGGCAAAGTTAGAACACAATGCAACTCATCGCCTTGGCGCTCGAACACGGCGTGTTGCTGCACCATAACCTCGATATACAGATCCCCCGCTGGACCGCCATTGGGCCCGACTTCGCCCTCACCTGTTAGTTGAATTCGAGTACCAGTGTCTACCCCTGGCGGTACTTTGATAGTGATGGTGCGGCGGGTTCTTACCCGACCATCGCCAGCACATTCGTGGCAGGGATGCGGGATCGTGCTGCCGAACCCTTGGCAGGTCGGGCAGGGCCGCGATGTCATTACCTGTCCAAGGAAAGAGCGTTGCACCTGCTGTACCTCGCCCCGACCCTTGCACATCACACAAGTGACGGCTTCACTATTCGAAGCTGTACCTTTGCCACCGCAAGTTGCGCAGCCCGCCGCAGTATCAACGGTTATATCTCGAGTCTCGCCGAATACCGCTGCTGAAAGAGTGACTTGAATTCGAATCATTGCATCTTGGCCGCGACGTGCCCGAGTGCGTGGGCCTCGCTGCCCTCCGCCGCCGCCGAAGAATGCATCCATGATGTCGCCGAAATCAAAACCTTGGGAACTCCCCCCTCCACTGCTGCTGAGCGGATCACCGCCTAGGTCAAACATTTGGCGCTTTTCAGGATCACTAAGGACTTCATATGCAGCCGTGATGATCTTGAACCGCTCCTGGCTTTGCAAATCTGGGTTTACGTCAGGATGCAATTCTCGCGCTAACTTGCGGTAAGCCTTTTTGATCTCATCAGGGGTCGCATCACGCGCAACTCCAAGGAGGGCGTAATAGTCGGGGCCGGCCGCTCTCACTGCTCATCCAAAATACGGCCGACATATTGCGCGACCGCCTGCACGGCAGCAATGTTGCCTGCATAATCCATATGAGTTGGCCCAACCACCCCGAGGGATGCCACTGTTGAATCACCAATGCCGTATCGAGCAGTAACCACCGAAGTTGACTCCATCGCCTCAACTGGATTCTCATGCCCAATTCGCACGGTTACCGAGGCGTTGGTCGACGATTCGCCGAGCAGTCGCAACAAAACCACCTGCTCTTCGAGTGCTTCAAGAACCGGTTGAATAGACAGCGGGAAGGCATCGCCGTAACGCGCCAGGTGCGCCGTGCCACCGAGTACCACTCGCTCATCGATACGTTCGGTAACCGCGTCAAGTAAGGTTGCCTGAATAATTGTCACCAAAGGTTGCATCTCAGTCGGGAATTGACCGCAGAAAGATGAAAGTATCTCTGGAATTGACGAGAACGGCTGGGCACTGACCGCAACGAGTAGCCGAGCTCGAATATCTGCAAGTGCAATCTCACTTATCGG
>JBAXHK010000381.1:0-1965 GCA_037138935.1 Actinomycetes bacterium | reverse complement strand
CCGCCACTTCATGGCGACCCATTCGACCGGATGCTCTTGGCCCAAGCCGGAGTTGAGCGGCTGCAATTGCTCACCGCCAACAGCCAACTGGCCGCCTACCCCGGGGACGTAGTCCTGGTCTGACGGCCTGGCTGAAAACCCAAAGAGCCAAAAAGATGAGTTGCGGGACAGCTAAAAAGCCCAAGCACATCATTTCTTGTCGGCCCCAGTGACTCGGCACTTTGCCGATCACCCGCTAGCTCTCCCTAGCAGCCGTCCAGACGGCACACTCTTGACGCCAAAAGGATCAGAACGATCTGCACGATCACTACGCCAGCAGCAAGAATGCCCGAGATCACCTGTGAAGCCAACGCCTTTGATGCACCAGCGACGAAGGTGTCACTTGATCTGATGGCATTGCGTGCTCTCGCCCCCATCATGAAGGCCGTCACGGGCAGGGCCAATATCGCCGCACCCATCAGGATTACTGCAGCGCTAGTAGCGACCTTGCCGAACAGCGGGTTGCCCTCATCAAAGGTGCCCATGCCTACCAGCACGAAAATGACCACTTCGATAACGAGCAGGAGCGGGCAGGCAATCACGCCAATTAATGCGACCAGAAGGGCTCTACTCGAAGTTGCCATGCTGACTCCCCAATTCAGTGGTGATCATCACCTTGGCTGCTTTCCCCTGACGTCTTACTAGCAGCCATCGAGGCTGCACACCCCAGCGGCCCAGAGAATCAAAAAGATCTGCACGATTACTACGCCTGCAAAAACAACACCCGAGATCACCTGAGCAGCTAGCGCCTTTGATGCACCAGCTATGGGGGTGTCACTTAAGCGGATGAAATTGCGTGCCCTCTTACCCATTACGAAGGCTATTACGGGCAGTGCCACGGCAACGGCGCAAATCAAGATCACGGCGACGACGAAAGCGATCTTGATGAGCAGCGGGTTACTCGGTTCGTAGATGATCATGGCGGCCAGCAGGAAGGCGACCACTTCAAAATAGAGAAAGAGTGGGCAGACAATCACGCTGATTAAGGCGACCACAACTGCTCTGGTCGAGGTTGCCATATTCAGATTCCTCACTCCAGTTGTGGACTGCGGCTGCGAGTGGCGCGTCAGCGTACGGAGGGCCGTGCGCTTACCTACCGCGAGGTGCGAACCGCGTTGGACAGGTCCTGCTCGGTGAAGCCACCTTCGACCACCCCGTCCTTGGCGAAGCGGAAGAGCACGACCGAGAAGATTCCGCGCATGGTGGAAAGCAATAACGCGCCGACCATGAACAGCAGGATCCCCAGCACTATCAGGAAGATGCCGCCGGCGAGCAGGGCGTCATTGCCCACGGTCGTCGCGAAGAATCCAAGGAAGGCGAGCAGGATGCCTGGAAGGATGGTGACAAGTCCGACCACGCCGCCGATACGGACACCGCCAAAGATCTGAAGGCCCCATTTCTCCTTGAACAGGGCGAAGGCCTTCTTGATGGCACCGATGGGGCCTTGACCATCAAGCATGATGAAGGGTAAGACGAAGAAGGTGACTAGTGACCACATTGCGAGAACGCCCGCTGCCGCGATATTGCGCAGCGCATCAACAGCGCCATTTTGATTGTTCCCTCGGATCAAGCCCACGATTATGTTGACCACGGTGGAGATAAAGGCCCATCCGATCAGTGGGAGCAGGCGCGCAAGGGAGCGGGCGATTCCGTGCCCGATCGATGAGTCACGACCGGAGAGTTCGGCGTCGGCGGCGGCGACCAGGCCACCGCTGGCGATCGACAGCACGATCTGGTTCGCGAAGATGCCGAGTATGGCGAGGACTATGCCCGCTGCCGTCTGATCGTCGAGCCACAAAAAGCCAGCGGGTATCCAGAAAATCGCCAAAGGAATAAGGCTCGCAACGAAACCGATGACGGGAAAGGCCAGAAGGTAGCGGTTCTCCTTGATCACCGCCCAAGACTTGGTGGTGAGGAGACGACTTT
>JBAXHK010000380.1:0-1966 GCA_037138935.1 Actinomycetes bacterium | reverse complement strand
CCCGGCAAAAGCTGACTTCTCCGAGCCCACGGCCCACGCTAGCCCGGCTTGCACCGGTGAGATATCCCAACTGATGTCTTGGCCGTGTAACGGGTAGCCCATTTCTGTTCGCAGGGTGTCTCTAGCACCCAGGCCCCCGCGCACTACTCCGAACTCGCCACGGCGCGCAAGGAGTGCATCCCAAAGTTCAACTAGCACTGAAACCGGCGCGACTAGTTCATAGCCGTGTTCGCCGGTGTAACCGGTGCGGCAAACAATTACCGGCTCACCGCGAAACTTGGTTTCGGCCATGGTCATGTAGTCATGATCAGCGGGCATGCCCATTGAGTAAATCAATGCCTGACTGCCCGGGCCCTGGACCGCAATAATGCCGTGGTCATTGTGATGATCCACAATTTCAACTCCGGGCGGAGCCGCTGCCTGCAACACGGCAACAACATTTGCTGCATTTGATGCGTTCGGGACCATAAAAACTTCATCATCGGCCCAGCGGTAGACGATTAGATCGTCAATCACGCCACCTGACTCATCACAGAGCATGGTGTACTGCGCTTGGCCGGCGCCAATTCGATCGAGATCATTGGTCAGCAAGCCGTTTAGGTACTCAACCGCTCCCCCACCATGAATCCGAACTTTGCCCATATGCGAGACATCAAAAATGCCCACGGAAGTGCGCACAGCGGTGTGCTCTGCCACCACCCCGGTGTATTCGATTGGCATATCCCAGCCACCGAAATCCGCGGTCTTTGCACCGGCGGCCACATGGCGCTCATATAAAGGGGTTTGCTTCAGCGGATTCACAGGTCTGACCGTATCCCACTATTCTTGTTTTCATGACTCTCACACTTGCTCAAACCTCGCCTACCTCTACCGCCTGCGACGCCATCGTTGTGGCGGTGCGGCCAAATGGTCGTGGCCTGGTGGTTGACGGCCATGGCTTGACCCCAGCGCAAGCCAAGAAAATCACCGATGCACTTGCCGCGCTCGGTGCCACTGGTAAGTCCGGTGAAGTCACCAAAGTCGGTGGGATATCCGGATTCAAAGCGCCTTTGGTCGTGGCGGTGGGCCTTGGTGCGGTGAAAGATAAAGTCGATCTCGAGTCCATTCGGCGAGCAGGCGGTAACGCAATCCGCGCCTTGGCCGGTACCAAAAAAGTCGCCATCATTGCCGACCCGGAGCCAGAACTACTGCAAGCAATGGCGACCGGCGCCCGCCTAGCGGCATATGCATTCACCGCCTTCAAGTCAAAGCAGGAGCCGAAGTCAGCGCCCGCTTCGTCAATCGTGCTTATCGTGCCGGGGCCGATTACCGCCGACCAAAAACGTATTGTCGCTGAAGTAAATATCGTCGCCAGCGCGGTTGACTTAACCCGCGATCTTGTCAACACCCCACCCAATGCCCTCCCCCCGACCGCCTTGGCCGCGGCGGCCAAGAAAGCGGTGGCCAATTTGCCCGTCACCGTCACTATCTGGGATGAGCGAGCACTCAAGCGCGATGGTTGCGGCGGGATTTTGGGCGTCGGCCAAGGGTCAGCCAACCCGCCGCGGCTGGTCAAAATGGTTTACGCACCACGCGGTGCCAAAGCCCACCTGGCCATCGTCGGCAAGGGCATCACTTTTGATACCGGCGGTATCTCAATTAAGCCGGCCAAGAATATGGACGAAATGAAGGGCGACATGGCTGGAGCCGCTTCGGTTATTTCAGCCATGCAAGCCATCGCAGCGCTTGGCCTCAAGGTGAAAGTCACCGGGTGGGTCCCGACCGCCGAAAACATGCCAAGTGGCACCGCGCAGCGCCCCGGTGACGTCATCACTACTTATAACGGCACCACCGTTGAAGTTCTAAATACCGATGCTGAAGGCCGCCTCGTTCTCGCCGATGCACTTGCGATGGCTGCCGAGGAGAAACCCGCGTTGATCATTGACGTGGCAACTTTGACGGGCGCCCAGCGCATTGCCCTCGGGGC
>JBAXHK010000379.1:0-1995 GCA_037138935.1 Actinomycetes bacterium | reverse complement strand
CCGGTGCCGAATGTCATCTAGTTGACCGATGCTGCCGTGTCGAACTGTGACCACGAACCAGGGACCGATAAATATGGCCAATTGCCCGGTGTGAACATCTGACGTGCGCTCTACGTAATCCAGTAATTTAATAATCGCCAGGCCGTGACCGCTTTCGTCCAACTCAATTTTTGCTCTTTGTTCGGGATTCGTTGCGTCTTCAACCTGCAAATGCGGCAGCGCAAATGCCTCCGCAATCAGCTCCATCTCGGGTTTGGTGGGCTCAAAAACCCCGAGCCAAACAAAACTCTCAGCATTCTCGCGGCACTGGGTAACTAGTTCGTGCAGTGCCGTCCGCAGGTGGGGATCACCGGGTTCTTGCCAGCTATGTGCCCCGATTGCGGGGATACCTCCCGCTGCCGAATACAAGCCCATGGCCTTGATCACGTCCGCATTCTGCCTTACTTGGCCGGGCCATCTACGCTCAGCAGGTGACCACGCTGATCCTCGTCCGTCATGGGCGCACCAAAGCCAATACCGATGGGGTGCTGGCGGGATGGACCCCCGGCGTTTTCTTGGATGATCTTGGGGAGCAGCAAGCGATAGCAGCCGGTGAGCGGCTCGCAGCCTTGCCGCTGGCCGCGGTCATCGCTTCGCCACTCGATCGCACCCAGCAGACCGCGGATGCAATCTGTGGGCTGCAGCCTGCAACAACAGCTCGGCACACCGACGACCGCGTTGGCGAATGCCAATACGGTGACTGGACGGGTAAAAAAATCAGCGAGTTGGCCAAGGATCCGATGTGGCAGGTAGTGCAGGCACACCCCAGCGCGGCAGTTTTCCCGGGGGCGGCGGGGGAGTCAATGGCGTCCATGCAACATCGAGCGGTGCGCGCTGTTCGTGATTGGAACCTGACACTTGGTGACTCCGCGATCTATGCGGTAGTGAGTCACGGCGACGTCATCAAGGCAATTGTTGCCGATGCCCTCGGAATGCACCTTGATCAGTTTCAACGAATTCAGATCGACCCCTGCTCCATCAGCGTTATTCGATATACCGCGACCAGGCCGTTTGTCCTGCGCACAAACGATACCGGCGGCGACCTGTCGAGTTTCAAGCCGAAGGTGCAGAAGGCTAAGCGCAAACGTGCTTCAAGCAAAGGTGGCTCGAGTGATGCAGTTATTGGTGGAGGTGCCGGCTAGTGGCGCGTCAAGTTTTCAACTTCACTGAACCAGCACGATTTGTGGTTGGCACCGTAGGCATGCCGGGGGAACGCACTTTCTTCCTGCAGGCACGCCAAGGCAATCTGGTCACGAGTGTTGTTATCGAAAAGCAGCAGGCTTTGGTGCTGGCCGAGCGAACCGATCAATTGCTCGATGAGGTACGCGAGACCCGCATACCGGTTGTGGAGATTCCGTCCGCTGCGCGTCCCGAGGATGTTGATATTGCCGCACTGGATCTGCCGATCTACGAGGAGTTCAAGGTCGGCGCGATGGCGCTCGGGTGGGATGAAGCAACTTCAAAGGTGGTTATTGAAGCCCATGCGGTTGCCCAGGACGGTGACCAAGTCCCGGAAATTGCCGATGACGATCTTGAAGGAGTTGACACTTTACGTGTTTGGCTTAGCCCTGCGCAGGCGCGCAGTTTTGCCGAGCGCGCTCGTGCTGTTGCCGCCGCAGGTCGGCCTCCTTGCCCGTTCTGCAATCAACCACTAGACCCAGAGGGCCACATTTGCCCGCGGGCGAATGGCTACCGACGACGCTCATGATTTCGTCAGCCAGTGATTGGATTAATTCGGAGGCGCTAATTCAGGCGTTGACTTCGGGTGAGCTCGAAGTTGAGGGCCGGTTGATCGGTGCCTCGAACGGTACCCTTCGTTGCGTTGTGCCAATCACCCCTGTTAGCTCGGTGCGCTGTGTCTATAAGCCGGTAGCGGGCGAAAGACCTCTCTGGGATTTCCCCGAAGGCACTTTGTCAAAGCGCGAAGTGGCGAGTTATGAAATGTCAGAAGCACTC
>JBAXHK010000378.1:0-1999 GCA_037138935.1 Actinomycetes bacterium | reverse complement strand
CAGACTTTACGCGATGCATCGGTCGTGGTGGTGTCATCATTTGACGAAGGGCTGTCACTGCCGATCATCGAAGCTGTCGGTGCGGGGGCGCATGTGGTGGCCTCCGACATTCCTGCCCACCGTGAACTCATTGGCGGTGGTGTCTATCTGGCTGACCCGAAGGACATCAAGGCCTTCACCAAAGCCATTCGCCGGCACCGTGGTAACCGGCGCTCATTTGCCCGCCAGCAAGCAAAACTTATGCAGCACCAGCACGCCGAACTCGAGCAGACCCTTCTTGCTAGCACCCTTAAACACCTGGGCAAAATGAACGTTGCGGCGCCGGCGGCACCGGGTTATCTGCAGGGCCGAGATCTCTCGGTCGGTATCGCCTCACCGTGGCCGCCGCAAAAATCTGGCATCGCCGACTTCAGCGCTGCCACGAGCATAGAGCTTGCGAAACTTTGTAATCTGACGATTTATTCAACGGCCGATGCCGATGTCAACGACACCTTCACCAAAGATGAGAGCAACATCAAGCACGGGCCACTTGCCGATATTTGTGAAAAAGGCAGCGACCACGATGTGTTCGTCACGCTACTCGGTAACAGTCATTTTCATGTGCCGATGCTTGAGGTGATGAAGAGTGTTGACAGTGTTGCGCTTTTGCACGACACCCGAATGGTTGAGCTCTACTTGGCACTGCGCGGTGTCGGTGGGGTTGAGCAACTGATGTTGCGCGGCCAAGGCGGAGCACACCTGAACCCACCCCTAGACGATCAGATTAATGACATGCGCCTGCTACAAAACGCAGGTATGTGGGAGATAGCTAATCGCGCGCGCATGGTCATCTCGCATTCGCCATCGGCGGCTCCTGTCATCGCGCAGCAAACCGGTGTCACCCCAAAGTTGTTGCTATTCGCCAACTATCGCTTCCCCAGCACCCCCGAGATCACCGAGGCGATGCGCGCAGAAGCCCGCCGGCGCCTGCAGTTCACCGAAGCGATCGATGGCAAGCCTGTCGTCCATATTGCATCATTTGGGTTCATTGACGTACGCACCAAAATGGTCGACGTCATTATCGAATCAGCCGCATGGCTCACCCAGTGGGGCCATCGCGTCTCACTTCACTTCGTGGGTTCAGCCAGCGCTGAGGTAACTGCCGAACTCGAAAAGCGTGCGCAAGAAGCCGGTATCGCTGAGTTTGAAGTAACCGGGTTCATCCAAGATGAGGTTTTCCGCGATTACGTGATGGCCGTAGACATCGGCCTGCAACTTCGTATCAGCCCACTTCTTGGTGTCAGCGGCCCGCTCAGTGACATGGCCGCCTATGGCACCGTTGCGATGGCCTCAAGTGGTCTGGCAATTGATGTTGACACCCCGGCCTTCATCGACCGACTCCCCGATGAGATGAGCCCGCTGATGGTCGCCGAGGCCGTGGAGTATCGACTCGCGCACCCGATTGATCCGGTGATCAAGGAGCAGCAGCGCCTTGAGTATCTAGAGAGTAAATCCCCGAAGCGTTATGCGGAGGCGCTGCTGGCGCTCCTGCAGGAAGCACGATAACCGGGCTCCTAAAGAACTTTGGCTTGTAATTTAGAACACCAGTGTTCTATGATTCTGCTGTGTCAGCGTCATGGGAATGGAGTCTCGAATCGATAGTTGTCGCTGACGATCGGTTCGACACCTGGCTGCATCAATGGAAGGAAGAGCACTAATGGCTGGACACGTGAATTGGAAAGATGTGCGCGACCAGCGCGGATCATCACCGGTCCGCCGCAAGGTAGCAAAATCTGCTTTGGAAAATCAGGTGGCAGGGTATCAATTATCCGAACTTCGAAAGGCCCGTGGTTTGACTCAACAGCAGGTGGCGGACGTCATGGGTGTTTCCCAGCGGCGGGTGTCAGCAGTTGAGCGAGGTGATGTGGATCGCTCTGAGATCAGCACTTTGCGCTCCTATGTCGAAGCCTTAGGTGGGCAAATCCGAATTGTTGCTGAGTTCTCCGAGGAGTCGGCGTTA
>JBAXHK010000377.1:0-2015 GCA_037138935.1 Actinomycetes bacterium | reverse complement strand
CGGTCGGAGTAGCTGTTGGAGATGCGGTCGGAGTAGCTGTTGGAGATGCGGTCGGAGTAGCTGTTGGAGATGCGGTCGGCAATGGAGTCACCGTGCCGTCAAATGCAATCGCCTCCTTGTTCATCAGCGAACGTAGCAAAGCCATCTTGGCGGTGTTTATCGTCTTCCAATCGTCCAACAGCACACCACCGGTATCGCCGGAGTTAGGATTCCAGGCCCAGAACGTCCAGCTCATATTCTTCCGCCCCAGGTAGTCCGCGAACTGTCTGATCCATCGACCTTCGGTGGTGTCCAAACCGACGTTCTTGGCGCCGAACTCACCAATCAAAATTGGAGCAGTGCCCGAGTCCGCCAGATAACCGAATCCCTTTGTCCAACGGTCGGCCAAAATCGATGCTTGATTTGGATCAGAGAACCACGGCTGGGCGAATACTCCCGGGCCGTACTCATGTGGTGAGTAAACAAGCTTGTTCGACTTTGATAGGCGCACCGGGTTCGCGCGCGCGCCTTCAAGGTTGCCGCCCCACCAATGTCGATCAAGTTGTTGCCCGCCAGCAACTTGACCCTCAATACCTTCAACCAGAATCAACATGTTGGGATTCTGGGCAAGCACGGCATTGCCAGCAAGTTCTGCAGCACGGCGCCAGTCGGTAGCACCACCGGTACCCCAAGTAGCCGAACCATGGGGTTCGTTCTTCAGGTCAGCTGCGATGACATTCGGCCTATCCGCATAGCGTTTGGCAAGCGCCTGCCAGGTGGCGACCCAATTGGCCTCGGTATAACCGTTCTGTCCGTACCAAAGGTCATACATAAACCCGTCATCAGCTTGCGAGTGGTTGTCGAGAATGATCATCAAACCTTGATTCGCGGCTTCATCAATGATTACATCCATCACCTGTTGCGGGGTCTTGCCGGCTAGAGCCGCATTTCTCCCGTTCGCATAGTCAATGCCGCTGGTTGTCGAAGCCGCCATCGCCTGCAAAGAGAACGGCATCCGGATGGTGTTGAAGCCTTGGGCTTTGATCTGGGCCAGCATCTCCTTGTAGTCGCGGCTCCATAAGCCGTGGGGTGCGTGGTTGGAGGTTTCGAACCCAAACCAGTTGACACCTTGCAAAGTGATGGTTGCCCCGGTGGCATCAACGATTTTGCTGCCACTTGTTGACAGCGGCAAGGCTGGCAGTCCAATAGCTGCCGATGCGGTAGGGGCAGCTAGCACCCCAACCCCGGCCGCGGCCAAGGTGGTGAGGATTACGCCCAATACGAGCGAAATTGCGGTATTGCGATGAATTCGAGGATAAGTAGTTGAGAACATGTCCTAGGTATACCCAGCCGATCCAGTCTTAAACCTAAATTGTCAAATAATTTTCCTGGGCGGCGGGCACTTCGCCCTCGTCGGTGCGAATTGTGAGTACCGCCTCAATGGGAACATTGCGTTTAACTATGGCGGTAGCCACCGGGCCAAGTTCATAATGACGTGCGCCGGTGCCAACCCAACCCACCTCTTTTTCTTCAGCAAATACGCGCGCACCGTGGCCGGGCAGGATTTCAGCCGACCCATCAAGATGTAATAGCACTAGACGCCGTGGTGGTTTACCCAGATTTTGTACCCGCGCAACAGTCTCCTGACCGCGGTAACAGCCCTTTTGTAGGTGTACCGCCGAGCCAATCCAGCCCACCTCGTGGGGCAGGGTCTTGTGATCAGTCTCAGCACCCATCCTTGGCATGGCTGCCGCCACCCGCAAGGCCTCTAGTGCCCAACTGCCGGATTGCGCCGGGGCCTTCTCGAGCCGCAAATTCAAATCCGCTCGCGCGATAATCACCTCACGACCGAGCAGTCCGCGACCGGCAAAAGGCTCGGGAACCAGCCACGTCGGGTGCAGCGGATCAACCTCAGCAATTGGCTCCCACACCACTGCGAATTGAGACGTGACATTGGTAATTTCGACGCGCAACATAAATTGCATCGATTTCAAATATTTTTCTAGAGAATCCGCGGTGCCCGGCTCAACAATTAG
>JBAXHK010000376.1:0-2021 GCA_037138935.1 Actinomycetes bacterium | reverse complement strand
TTTTAAGAGCCGCCACACGCGCAATCATTGAGTCATTCATTGGTGTCCTCCTTGGTAATCAAGACAGGTACATGAACGCTCTCTTCAGGGCGTATAGCAAGTTGAAGAGCACGATTCTGGCGATCCAGGAGGCGAAGCACGCCCTGAGCCAGAATTGCGCCAATAACGGCGACGGGCGTGTTCTTGGCGGGGGCGGTTGGGCGACGGGGGCGTGGTTTGGTCATATAGGTTCATACCGCCACCAAAGGGTGTTTTTCTCAGGGAAGGCACGAAGTTTCATCTTGCAAAAGCTTCGCGACCGGTGTCTCATACGGTGAGACACTGAACTGTGACAATGTGCTACCGATCATCTGCGGATAACTTGAATGACTTCAACCTTTAAAAATGGCCCGTCCCTATATCCCCTGCTGGAATCGGCGCCCTTGACGATTCTGTCTGAATTTCTGACTAAGGCAGATAAAGGAAAATTTGCGTCGTATTTCGTCGTTGTGCCTTGGCAAGACAAGCCTGAAGAAAGTGGCGCAGGCCCCTTTCGAAAACATCTGACAGCTGTTGCGAATGAAATGCCTGCGACAGCGGCGCTGGCACTTGATCGACTAGCCCAACGCGCACTGACACTTGCCGAAGGCCGAGGCGTCGAAGCAATCAACCTCGTAGCGGAAAAGATCTTCGCTCAAGAGCGGATCGATGCATATCGGACACAGCTCAGTGCCCTTGGGCGCAGTCTCTGGCTGTTCCTCATCGAGTATGAGCTGTTTGATGACGCTGAGTGCCTTTTTCACGCCAACCACTTTCGCAACTTCGGTCGAATGTACGAGGCGTTCGAACTGGATGCGAGCGCTGACATTCAACTTGTTTGGAACGAGGAAGTTAAGACCACACTCGAAGCCCAGCTCAAGGAAATGCTGAATCTGCCAGGGCGCTGCCGCACAACGCACCTTCAGGTAACGGAGCGCGACCGCGAGGGCAGCGAGCAGGTGCAGCACCTAATCATCGTGCGCCATGGTGGACTGCTATCCAGCGTTCCAAACTTTGACGAAATCGAAGGTATCACTGACGAGATCCCCTATCGACCGCTCAATGAGGCGATGCTTCTGTACTTACCCAATGATGGTGTGATCGAGATCATTTCCACAAGTCCAAGCGTGCGCCAACAAATCGCTGGCTGTTTTGCCGAAAATATCCTCAAAATGGATTTGTCAGACAGGCCGCTTACGCTGAAGCAATATAACTTTTCGCGGTTCCTCACCTCGCTGCACCTGGATTGCCCTGCCATCCCCGGCGTTGATATTGAACGGGTTGCGGTGGTAGATGTCGAGGCGCGGCCGGATAATCCAAAGCATCGAGCAGGCTTGAAGGTTAGTGCCGAGGACGACATCGAAGAAGTAGCGGTCGCTCTCTTTGGACAAGATCATCTCTTCAAACGTGCAACGAGTCTGGCTCGGATCGTCATCGCGGTGCAATACACGCCTGTTGGTGAGAGTACGGCTAAAACGTTGAACATCACGTTATCTGAGCCGAATCGCTGCAACCTTCGCAGCAATCGGGATCCTGTGCAGCGTGATTTAGGTTATGCGTTGCTCAGTGCTTGGAATATCCTGCGCAGCGTAGAGCCTATGACGCCGGCCCAGGAACAGTCGGCCTTTCCGGCCCTGCTGCAACTATATGACCAAACGAGCAAAGAGGTGGCGGGTCAGTTCTTTATTTCGCGCAAGCTCAATCTGGACGATTTGCTTACCGCCGGATTTATCGAAAAGTGCGGTCGCTTCAAGACGCTGCGACTGGAAGAGGAAGGAATGATTCAAGAGGTAGAAATTCGCTCAGCTGGTCGGCCTGGCGTGGTGTGCTACGAGCATCCGGTCGATGGCGGCCATGTCGAGCTGCCGATTACGGCGGTCGAAAAATATAGGATCAAGCGCGATTGGCTCAACGAGATCGTGCTCAAGAAGCTTGGCGCCATTTTGGTCAAAGCTGGACTGCAGCGGCTAGATGAAGACTTGATACTCCTTGGACAAATTAAG
>JBAXHK010000375.1:0-2057 GCA_037138935.1 Actinomycetes bacterium | reverse complement strand
TTGTGATTATTGAAGCCGAGCATCTGTGTATGGCCATGCGTGGGGTTCGAAAGCCCGGGGCCAAAACAATAACCAGCGCGGTGCGCGGCTCACTGATGGTGCCGGCCACCCGCTCCGAGGCGATGTCACTCATCATGGGCCGCTAGCACTCAGCGATCAATGTCGCGTCATCCGTCGGGTCTTCCCGAACCCCTTGTGCAATTGGATAGACCAATTGTGATGGGCGTCCTTAACGTCACGCCAGATTCGTTCTCGGATGGTGGCAGGCACTTTGAGCTAACAAGTGCAATCTCCCACGGCATCAAGATGCAGCGAGATGGCGCTGACGTTATTGATGTCGGTGGTGAGTCGACCCGTCCTGGTGCCACTCGAATTGATAAACAGGAGGAGTTGCACCGCGTGCTACCGGTGGTAACCGCACTAGTTGCCGCCGGGGTTAATGTCAGCATTGACACGATGCGGTCTGAGGTGGCACGCGAGTGTGTTCTTGCGGGCGCCTGCATTATTAATGATGTCAGCGGTGGATTAGCTGACCAGGCAATGTATGAGACGGTGGCGCAACTGGATGTCCCATATGTGATCATGCACTGGCGCGGTCACGGCTCCGTTATGAACTCACTCGCCAGTTATGCGGACGTACCGGCTGAGGTAATTAGTGAGATTAGCGAGCGTTTAGTGGCTGCCACCGCAGCGGGGGTCAACCCCGAGGCCATCATTATTGATCCCGGGCTGGGGTTTTCCAAGGAGCCGGACGACAACTGGCAGGTACTAAACCAACTTGCGGGTCTGGTAGACCGGGGCTACCCTGTTCTGGTTGGAGCATCTCGCAAGAGGTTCCTGGGCTCGCTATTAGCTGGCAGCACAGGGGTTCCGCGGGATTTCGCCGGGCGCGATGCGGCAACAGATGCGGTTTCTGCGATTGCAGCGGCGACCGGAGTTTGGGGGGTGCGCGTGCATAACGTGCAGTCTGCGGTTGACGCAGTACTTGTTGGGCAAGCTTGGGCAAGGGGGCGCCAGTAGTGGGCGACATCATCATGCTCGCCGGGATCCGCGGCCGTGGCCACCATGGGGTGTTTCCGACTGAGCGCCGCGATGGTCAGGAGTTCATTGTCGATATAAGTGTGCACTTAGCGTCGAGTAGCGCAGCGGTAAGTGATGCATTAGCCGACACCGTGAACTATGCGGTGGTCGCTGATTTGGTGCACGAGCGAATCATTGGTGAGCCCGTCGACTTAATTGAAACACTTGCCGAGAACATTGCCGCAGCTGTCCTTTCGCTATCGGGGGTATCAAGTGTTGAAGTCACGGTGCATAAACCGCAGGCGCCGATAACGGTGCCCTTTGATGATGTGGCACTGCGAATCGTGCGTCCATGAATACGACAACTGCTGTTTTGTCCCTCGGTGCGAACCTTGGAGACCGCTGGGCGGCATTGCAGGGTGCAATTTATGACTTAGATCAGGACCCTGCCATAGAGATTAACTCGATATCGAGTCTCTATGAGACTGATCCGGTAGGTGGCCCAGAGCAGCCGGTCTATGTCAACGCGATAGTAAGCCTAGACACATCGCTGTCAGCTCATCAATTGCTAGCTGCGGCTCACGAGATTGAAAATTCTTGGCATCGGACCCGCGAAGTGCGTTGGGGTGCGCGCACCTTGGATATTGATTTAATCACCTACGGCGCACTTATTTATTCAGATGAAATCCTGACCGTCCCGCACCCACGCGCTCACGAGCGAGAGTTCGTTTTGGTGCCATGGCTGGAGATTGATCCGGATGCCGCGTTGCCCGGCCGCGGTTCAGTTTCCGGGCTTACCGCATCCAACACAAGTGGCGCGGTGCGCAAAATCAAGCAGCAATTAATTTTCAATTTGAGCCCGCTAGAGTCGTGAGGTGAAACCCACCAGAGTGAGTTTGCTGCTGGTGTTGGCGGTACTTGCCGCGGCCGTGGGCTGGGGTGCCGTGAGTTTGATGCAGGGTCAATCCGGACGCATTCTTCCGGTGCCTTGGCTGGCGGCCGGCACGATGTGGATCTTGGCGGTGGCGCTGGGCATC
>JBAXHK010000374.1:0-2059 GCA_037138935.1 Actinomycetes bacterium | reverse complement strand
AGGCTGCGCCCGCGAAGAAGGCTGCGCCCGCGAAGAAGGCTGCGCCCGCGAAGAAAGCTTTGGGCGACCAAAAGCAGCCGGTCAAAAAACCAGTGATCAAGAAGCGCCCGGTTGTTCGTGAGGATGAAAGCCCGTGGACAGCAGCCGAGCTACGCGGGGTCCGCGCTGAACTCGATCTCGAAGTAAAGCGCATTGAAGAGGAGATCCTTTCGGCTGAGCAAGGCCTTGTTGCCCTCATTCAGGATTCGGGCGATGGCGCCGGTGATGACCAAGCTGATGCCGGGAGCAAGACATTTGAGCGTGAGCATGAGATGTCTTTGGCCAATAACGCCCGCGACATGCTGCAACAGGTCCACCATGCGATCGCTCGCATCGATGATGGCACCTACGGGGCCTGCGAGGCCTGCGGTAAGCCAATTGGCAAGTACCGATTACAGGCTTTCCCGCGCGCAACTTTGTGTTTAGTTTGTAAACAAGCCGAAGAGCGTTACTGACGCCTTAACCCACCGATGTAAGGCGTCCTGGGCAAGGCTGCGAAGTTCAAGAAAGACGAATGGGGAGGACCTAGTGGTCCTCCCCATACGTTTGTTGCTCGTACTTGGTTAGCCGGCGGTAAGCGCCGCTACGTCGACATCTGGTGGCAGCAGGACCACATCGATGGCGTGGATGACACCGTTAGACCCAACGACATCGGCCTGAACGACGGTGCCGGCTTCGACGTAATAGTTGCCATTATTGGTCGAAAGGATAACTTTCTGCCCCTCAAGCGTTGCCACCTGACCATCAGTAAAGTCTCCGGACATAACCGCGCCCGCGACCACGTGGTACGTGAGGATCTTTACGAGCGCGTCCTTGTTTTCAGGCTTTAACAGCGCATCGAGAACACCGGCGGGCAGGGCGGCGAAGGCGGCGTCAGTGGGCGCAAAGACCGTGAACGGTCCGGTGCCCTTGAGCGTATCCACGAGGCCTGCTGCGGTGACAGCAGCGGCGAGCGTCGAGAAGCCCTCCGTGGTGCTGGCGATGTCGATGATGTCGCCAGTTGCCGCAGGTGCCGCAGCGCTTTCGGAAGAAGCCATGGTCGGCGATGCGGCAGCTGAGGTGGCTGAAGTGCTGTCTGCGGAGCTGCTGCAGCCAGCGAGAGCGAGCCCCGCGGCAAGAGCGAGTGCCGCGATTGGTAGAACCTTCATAGTCAATCTCCTTTTAAATAGTGATGAACAATTTGAGGCTAACCCGGGGTCAGTAATCCCGCAAACTTGGAACTGCGCCGGTTCGGGCTGATGTGTGATGGCTATTTTGAGTGAGCCAAGTCTCATTACGGTGACCTGGGCCCCGCCGTCAATAGCCTTTGTGTCCTGCGTTGTTGGGCCAAGTTCATTCAGCCCGAAGTGATTGCAAGATTAATCCAAAAAGAATTGACCTGATTATTTTGGAAATGACACGTTTTGTTCATCTTGTTCATCGGCGCGGCCATCTGCAATGGCAGGGTGACCACGAATGCGCTTTACTGAGGTGATGAGCAGACGTTGGCTGTTTGGAGACCAACTCGGTCCGCATTTCTTGGATTACCCAGATCAGCAGGTACTCATGATCGAGTCACGAGGCGTATTCGCCAGCCGTCGCTTCCACCGGGCGAAGGCTCACCTGGTCTTGTCGGCAATGCGCCATCGGGCTGCGGAGTTGGGTGAGCAGTGCTCGTACCTGCGGGTAAATAATTACGCCGATGCTCTCGAGCACATTGATGAGCGGCTGAGCGTTTGCCATCCAACATCTCGAGCAGCTTTGGAATTCGTGAAGGGCCGCAGGGAAATCGAGATACTCCCTGCACGCGGATTTGCTACGCCCATGGAGGACTTCGAACGCTGGGTGAGTTCCCGTGGCCGTAAGCGGCTGCTGATGGAGGACTTTTATCGCGAGGCTCGGCGCAGACTCAATGTGCTGATGGAGGGTGATGAGCCAGCAGGGGAGCGCTGGAACTTCGATGCGGATAGTCAGGAGCGGCCACCCCGAACGACAACGGTGTGCGTGCCTGAACCGCTTTGCCCGCAGGAGGGCGAGACCG
>JBAXHK010000373.1:0-2062 GCA_037138935.1 Actinomycetes bacterium | reverse complement strand
ACCTCACTTAGACGCTCGTTCTGCGTCGTATCGATCGTAAGCGTCGACAATACGTCCGACCAGCTTATGACGAACAACATCTTGTGAGGTGAGGCGGCAGAACGCCACATCTTCAATACCCTCAAGAATTTCACCCACTACGCGAAGCCCGCTGGTGGTGCCACTGGGGAGATCAACCTGAGTTACGTCGCCGGTGATCACCATCGTCGAGCCGAAGCCAAGCCGCGTCAAAAACATTTTCATCTGCTCGGCGGAGGTGTTTTGAGCTTCATCAAGAATAATGAATGCATCATTTAAGGTACGCCCGCGCATGTAGGCGAGTGGCGCTATCTCAATCGTGCCGCTGGTGATTAGCCGCGGTATCGAGTCAGGGTCAATCATGTCGTGCAACGCATCGTAGAGCGGTCGCAGATAAGGATCAATCTTCTCCGACAACGTACCGGGCAAGAAACCCAGCCGTTCGCCGGCCTCAACCGCTGGCCGAGTAAGGACGATGCGATTCACCCGCTTGGCCTGCAGCGCTTGGACCGCTTTCGCGACCGCCAGATAAGTCTTGCCGGTACCAGCGGGGCCGATGCCAAAGACAATCGTGTTGTTATCGATGGCATCTACGTAGCGCTTTTGGTTTAAAGTTTTGGCGCGGATAGTGCGCCCGCGATTACTAAGAATATTTGAAGTTAACACTTCGGAAGGGCGCGCACCCGTGCGTAATAGGGAGATACTGCGCTCAACCGACTCCGCGGTCAACGCCTGCCCGGTTCGGAGCATCGTCAACATCTCGCTGAAGAAAACCTCAATAATGCCGACATCACCGGGGGTGCCGGTGAGCGTTATCTCATTACCACGAACTAAGACATCGCACTCCGGGAATGATTTTTCGACCAGGAGTGAGAAGTCATCACCAGAACCGATAAGTGCCACCATTGACTGCGAGTGCGGCACCGTAATTTTTGCCTGCGCCTGCCCGGCGTCGGGTGCAGATGCGCTCATCCTGGCGGCCAGCTCATTGCCCGGCCACCAAGAACATGAGCGTGCACATGGTGAACACTTTGACCACCGTCTTCACCGGTGTTGAAGACAATTCGATAGCCCGCATCCAGCCCAGTTGAATTCGCTACCTCCCCGGCTGCCCTTAGTAAACGGCCGGCCAAAGCCGGATCAGCACTAGACATCGCCATGGCATCGTCGTAGTGAGTGGTTGGGACAACCAGCAAGTGGATTGGAGCCTGCGGTGAGATATCCCAAAAAGCCACTACCTCACTGGTGCGCATTACTTCATTAGCTGGGGTCTCCCCCGCAACAATGCGGCAGAAAAGGCATTCACTCATAAAGTTGATCCTCCCACGGCGGGTCTACCCCAGTTACGGGTAGCCGATAAAACGGCAGTTGCAACGGCCCCGGCCGCCGATGACCGCAGCACACTTGGGCCCAGCCACGCCTCAAACGCACCGGCTGCCCTAAAGATCGCCCGCTCGTCTTCGCCGATACCACCCTCAGGCCCAACTACGAGTAGTACCTCGCTGGCTCCCCCACGATTAGAAATGGGCACCTCGAGCAATTGGGTGATTGCTTCCTCATGCAACACAATTGCTGCCCCGGCACCGGACAAGGCACCGGCAATGAGTTCAGCCACCTGCGCAGTTGTTGCTAGTTCGCCGAGTACGGGCCAGCGGGATCGCCTAGCTTGTTTGGCCGCGGCGTTCACTGCAGCCTGCCATTTACTTCGGGCTTTTTCAATACGGTCAGGTGCCCATTTGGTGATCGACCGGCCCGCCGCCCAAGGGACGATCACATCGACCCCAACTTGGGTCAACAAGTCGATGGCAAGTTCGCCGTGCTCACCTTTTGGGAGCGCCTGCACGACAGTAATGCGAAGTGGAGCTACTGGATCAATTTGCACCTTGGAAACTCGCACCCACAACTTCTCCTTGCCACTCACGCTGACGACGGTGCCATGTACCCGCAGGCCGCGGCCGTCAACAAGTTCGACGACCTCCCCAATGTTGATACGCAGCACCGACACGGCGTGACGACCTTCGGTACCGGCCAGAGGTATTTCTTG
>JBAXHK010000372.1:0-2072 GCA_037138935.1 Actinomycetes bacterium | reverse complement strand
CCGGGTGTCATCACCTGGGGCTAGGCCGGCGATGACACAGGCGGCCGCCAAGATACCAATCCCGATCACAATGACCGGGATCCGGCCAAGGCGGTCGACCCCCCACCCGACGATGGGCGAGAAGGCATACATGCCGGCCACATGCACGCTGATAACAAACCCAATGAGTTGCAGCGAGACATCAACATGGGCCATATGGATCGGGGTCATGACCATCACCATGACCATCACTACATGCCCAATGGCAACGGTGGTGATACCCAAAATGGCCCTGGGACGTCCGCGCACATGCCCTAAGGCATCACGTAATTTAGGCCGTTCGACCACCCCGGTAGCTGCTGCGCGATTAGCGGTTGCGAGTAAGTACGGGTCTGGCCTCAGGAAGAAGAACAAAGTTACGGTGGCGGCAAGTAGCGTGATCCCAGAGATTAGATAAGGCCCCGCCAGCTGCGGTAGGCCAAGTGACATACCGATGGATCCAGAGAAGTTCAGGAGGTTAGGGCCTAGTACCGCCCCGATAGTTCCGGCCCAGACCACCCAAGAAAGTGCTCGCGCCCGATGGCTTTCCGGCGCCAAGTCCGTTGCGGTGTATCGCGCTTGATAACCGGCGGCTGAAGCCACACCAAATACCACACACCCGACATAAACCAGAGCGAGATTTCGAAGGACCGCAGCGTAAATAATGATTACCGCGCCAAGCACACCGATACCAAATCCCGTGGTCAATGCCACCCGGCGGCCCCTACTTAGCGCGATTCGCGCCAGCGGCAAGGCAATCAACGCCGAGCCAATAATCGTGCAAGTCTGCGCTAATCCGGCGGCCGCCTCCGAGTCAGCGATTGAACCCGCGATCAGCGCCCCAACCGGCACCGCCCCGGCGATTGCAATCCCGCTCAAAACTTGAGCTGTCGACAACACCCAGATTGTTTTGCGCTGAACGAGTGCAACCTCTGCTACCGATAGTGCTAATTGGCCGCTCACCCTGGCCGGGATCCATGATCTAGGTGCTCAAGTAGCGCTGCGCGCACCGCCTGGTCATCACGCGGTAGCCCCAGACTCGAATAGGCATCGATCAATACCTGCGGAGCGTCCACCCAATCCTCATAAGCAACGCAGGCCGCCCGGAGGGATCCGAATAAAGTGTTTAGGTCCGCGGTCGCGCTCAACAGCCAATCTCGAGTCGTCGTTAGCACTTCGAGTGCGTCGGAATTCTCCGGCCACCAGCCACTGCGCGCTGCGTGAGCAGGCTCCCGGACATTGATCACATAACGCAAGCCCGGAAACAACTTACCGAGGAAAACTAGGTGCTGGAGTAATTCGTCATAAGACGCAAAATGTCCGGGCTCATAGCGAACTTCCTTGAACCCGATCCAAGTGGTGCCGGCCGTAGGCCTGAGCAGGTAGTCAATTACATGGCGGCGAATATCGGCAAGCACCGCACCGGGATCCAACTGCGCAGATCCGTACCAGGGGTGGGTCGATTTGCCAGCATGATGCCGGTCGGCGACTTCGGCGATCGACTGAAGGTATGCGCCGAGCCCGCGCATCGCCGAATAATTTTCACCCCGCACCAACACCCCCGGCAGGGCATTAAGGCTCGCCTGAATCGCCGTACTACCGGTGCGGCCGTAAGTAACGACCGTGACGTAGGAGTACTTCTTTGGCACTTCACGTCGTAGCCGCATGGGATCGACCCTAGATCAAAGCGCTGGGTACCTCAGTAGCCGCGCAGACAGCCCGCCAGATCTCGCGGGTTTCAACACCCGCCGCGATCGCTTGAACAACGGTCAAGCCAATACCGGCTAGCACGAAATCATTCGCCCAAGAGCGCGCATAAACCGGGCCGAGCACCGTATCCATCCGTTCCCAAAAATCAGCCAGGCTCACAGCTGGTTACAGGACAAACGCCGAAATACGGGTATCAAAATCGCCCGTTTCAGCTTCAGCCATATTGGAACTGACGGATGACAACACCGCCGACAACGGCAACGCAAGGGCACCGCAGATGGCGGCTAGTAACTCACTCGATGCTTCCTGCTGGCCGCGCTCAACATCTGAGAGGTAGCCCAGCG
>JBAXHK010000371.1:0-2072 GCA_037138935.1 Actinomycetes bacterium | reverse complement strand
GCTGAACCAGCAGCAGATCAAGACTGAACCGCGTCCTGCGGCTCAGCTAACAAGTGATTCGCCGCTCCCCGCAATTGATGGTATGACTAGCTGATGGCCAAGAGTCGGCGTGATGCTTGGTGGGATTTACCGCTGACGTTTATCATTGCATTCGGCGTCGTACTTCTCCTTACAACATTTGTGGCGCGCCCTTTCTCCATTCCCTCTGGGTCCATGGAGGACACCTTGCAGGTTGGTGATCGCGTGCTCGTGAACAAGGTGACTTATCGCCTGCGGCCCATTGAACGCGGCGATGTCGTGGTATTCGACGGCACCGACTCGTTCGTCGCAGCCGGTGAAGTCCCGCAGCGTGATCCAATCACCGGGGCTTTGTCATGGCTAGGCCAATCAGTCGGTGTAGTGCCACCTGACAGCACGGATTTTGTCAAGAGGGTAATTGGGTTAGCGGGTGATCATGTGGTGTGCTGCGATGCCGAGGGCCGCATCACGGTAAATGATGTCCCGCTCGACGAGGATTCCTATATCTTCCCCGGCGACGTACCAAGTGACATGAACTTTGATGTCATCGTGCCCGAGGGTAAGTTGTGGATGATGGGCGACCACCGATCTAATAGCGCGGATTCGCGCTACCACCTTGGTGACCCTGGCGGTGGCATGGTTCCACAAAGTCGTGTCGTTGGTCGAGTAATGAATGTGCTATGGCCGCTGGGCCGGATCCAAACCATCCCGATCCCCGAAACTTTTGCGCAGATACCTGCACCGAATACGGATAGCTGATGGCCGTCTCCGCACGTGAGGGTGATGACAAACCCGAGTTGTCCGATTCGGTGGTGGGGGGCCGGCACCGAAAGGGTGGGCCGAAAAAAAAGAAAAGTGGTCCGCTCCATTTCCTCCGCGAAACCGCAATTATTGTGGTGTCTGCACTGGTGCTGTCAGCTTTGGTGCGCGCTTTCTTAATTCAAGCCTTCTATGTTCCAAGTGCATCGATGGAAGAAACCCTGCTGCCCAATGACCGAATCATCGCGGCGAAGATCACCACTCGGATTTCTGGTGTAGAGCGCGGTGAGATAGTGGTTTTCCGCGATCCCGGGGGATGGTTGCCAACCCCGGAGCCAGCGGCTCCGGGCGCGCGACGCTACCTGCGTACCGCCTTGACATTTATTGGTTTGATACCTAGTGATAGTGGGCAGGACTTAGTTAAGCGGGCAATTGCAATTTCCGGTGATCGAGTCGCTTGTTGTGATGAGCAAGGTCACATCGTGCTCAACGGGGTGCCACTTGTTGAGTCATATGTCAATGGCCCAACCGATCAGGTGCGGTTTGACATTGTGGTTCCGGCCGCCTCAATGTTCATGATGGGTGATAACCGCGGCAACTCCCGTGATTCGCGTTACCACCTAGATGTCAATAACGGCAGTGTTCCGCAATCTGCTGCGGTGGGAAGAACCGTGCTCACGGTTTGGCCATTTGACCGCTTCAGTACGCATGGGATTCCAGAGATCTTCAGCAACCCAGCGATCGTTCAGGGAGCACCGGACTAAGTACCTTTAGCGACTTCAGATTCAATTTCAGTTCGAATTTCGGCGTCAACTCTCCGGCCACTGCGTTCTTCACTATTGAACCAATCAACCGCAGCGAGCATCATCCAAAATGAGTCAATGACCATGACAAGTGCCCACATCATTGCCCCGGCTAGTTGCTGATCGCCCATGGGGTCGGGCCCGAATGGGCGATCAACCGGAAAGGCCGGGTAGAGAACAACCGAGGCGAAATAGATAGCTGCCCCTGTTATGGTCTCGGGCACCATCATCAGTGCCATCGAAAGCAAGCGCATTGCGGGGGCTGGCCGCCGAGGTTGCAGATTTGATCCGATAAGCGGAAAGTAGAAGAGAAAAGCAGCGATTAAATAGAGGGGTTGCTCAATGAAATAATCGGCATCGTGGTTGGTTAGCGCCCAGTTGTAGAACGGTGTGAAATGCAGGCCGAGCAGCACCGTGGCAAAAAACAGCCAGGTGAGGATCGGATTTGTCAAAATCCGCACGGCCCGGGATCGCAGTATCGGCAAGATCCAG
>JBAXHK010000370.1:0-2076 GCA_037138935.1 Actinomycetes bacterium | reverse complement strand
TTCCTGCGGTGGCTCTCTTATTGCCATCGAGAATAAGCGCAATTAATTTGTCTCGCGATTCACCTAGATTACCAAATTCTACGGTTCGCAACCCGTTCACTCTCGGAAAAGTCATACTGAGAAATGTATAACCCAATCAATAAAGAGTCGCACTTTAGGCTGCTGGACCAGCAGGAGGAGTTGTAGGAAATACTTCTATGTCCCAAATCGCAGCCATTGGAAGCGAGCGAATCGCTTTCATAACGCTCTCCTGATTTTCACCGGCCGTTTCAATAAACGCAGTTCTTTTTGGCATCGAGATTTTGATAGAGGTAATGATTCCAAGCGCCTCGAGTTCTTTTGCACGTGCTTGCTCGGCCGGAATAAGTGCTTGAATCTGTTCTATTGTTGCTTCGGATTTAAAGGTTGAGACAATCATGAATGTTTGCATTTCATAACCTTAACCACCTTAAAGGTGTCCTGCAAAACTAAATATAAGAAGAATCGCCCTATAAGCCGTAACTGTTAGAGCGCTTCGAAATCTGCCTTGCGGGCAGCCATCCATGAATCCATTTCACCAGACTCCATGAGTTCCATCATTGCGCCCATGGCTGCCATATGCGGACCATCATTTGCCCGGTACATCTCTTTGCCATGTTGCTGGCTTTGGGCCGCAAGGTCATCAAAAGTTTCACCTGAAAACACTTGTTCGCATGCACCACCTAGTTGCTTGCAAGTCATTGCCTTCATAATTCTCCTTAGGGGTTTGTCTGCAAGTGTGCGCATTCTCGCCCAGGCAGAGTTGCCGAGGAATGAAAGTGGACGAGTTGGCCTGTAAGCCGGATCCTGTTCCTCAATCGCCTTGCGGCGACCAATTCGGTGATCATCCATCTGCGACTGCCGTTACCGACAGCCTGGTGCGGTCTACCTGCAGACATTGAACGGGCCGCTCGTCTGCACAGGCCTTTCGGCCCTCTTGACCTTGCTCCAGGTGGGGTTTACCAAGCCACATGGGTCACCCCATGTGCTGGTGGTCTCTTACACCACCGTTTCACCCTTACCAGGATTGCTCCTGGCGGTCTGTTTTCTGTGGCACTTTCCCGCGGGTTGCCCCGGGTGGGCGTTACCCACCACCTTGCCCTAAGGAGTCCGGACTTTCCTCGACGTGATTGCTCACGCCGCGATCACCCGGCCAACTCGTCCGCCCATACAGTACGCGATCGTCAACCCGAGGTCGACTAATTAAGCTTGAACGTTTTATTGGTTTGGTCGGTAATACCAGGGAAAGTGACTCTGGCCTTGCTAAAAACCTTGGCCCCTTTGACGGTTTTGGGGTTAGAGAGCGTGACATTTACGTCGTAACGGTGAAATTGGCCAGCCACGCAGGTGGGCTCACAGTCATTGAAGGCATACACCCCGGTGCCTTTGGCGGTATCGACATTCCAGGTAGTCCACTTCAAGGTCTCAAGTGCCGTATTTGCATCGGCACAGGTCAGCACGATGCCCTTTGGCTTAGTTGAGAGCTCACCACAATTACTAACTTTCGGGTTGGCCGGTGCGGCTTGCGCAACCGCAGGTGCCACCAAGCCCAAACCTAGGAGCAAAGTTCCGCTGGCAACAGTGGCTAGAAGTCGATTCATTTAGCTTCCTTTGATTTATTGAATGATTCTACTAACTCTCGCACACTTGAGCGCGCAATGCTTCAGGCACCACCGGCAGCCCTTCAGGATTCCCTATTTGATTCTCGCAGACAGACTCCGGGGCCATTAAGACCAACATGTCGGTATCCTCACGAAATAAGAAGCGATCCGAACTCGGCTCACTACCCGGGCCATTAATAGTGGCGACAACATATGTCCACGAATCGGCACACGTGGCCACATCGACCGAGTCAATGCCCAACCCAGACTCCGAAACGATGTGCTCTATCTCGTGGCGGGCGTCAGTAAGGTCACAGGCGGTGTCGACAGCCGGCGCGCCGCAGGCGGTGAGCATCGATGAGGCAAGAAAAAGTGAGACAGTCATGCCCACGCCGGCCGCTACTCGACGGGGTTTGCGGTCCGATAGCGTCACCATGTGCTCATTGTGCTCCCACCA
>JBAXHK010000369.1:0-2077 GCA_037138935.1 Actinomycetes bacterium | reverse complement strand
TGGCTACCCGAATGGTTGGGCGATGGTCTCGGGAGGCTCGTCGATACGACTCACGAGGCCGTTGTGGCGCGAAAGCCCCAGTTCCCTGGTGCTAAGAGCATCGACGACTACCGCGTGCTGCTTGAAGGTTGCTTCCGCGAGGCCTATCGCGTGCTGAAGCCAGGGCGGTTCATGGTCCTGACGTTTCACAATCGCGAGCCTCGAGCCTGGATTGCTTTGCTGGCCGCCGCCGCCGGCGCAGGGTTCGTGCTCGAGCCGGGTGCCGTCATCTTTCAGGCCGGCATACCCCAATATGCGCACACTGCGCAGGCGCGCCGGGCAGGGACCGTACACGGTGACTTCGTGTTCTCGTTCCGCCGCCCGACCGTGGCGATCGACTTTCCGGCCAGTGATGGCGCCTTGCCAACCGCCTCGATGATGGAGGCCGCTCTGGTCGCTCGTGCTGAGAAAGTGATGGCGGGCGGTGTTCAGACACCGAGCGAGGTCTTGGGCAGGCTCTACCTCGAGAGCCAGACGTATTTCATGGACTTGGTGCGGCTTGCTGGCCCCGATCGATTGGATGATCTCGTTGCCCGGATCGACGACGTCCGCCTGTTTGATAGCCATCGCAAGGAGCTCTTTGAGCGTCGCTTCGCGTTGACTCATGATGGCGCTTGGGAACAACTGGTACTTAAGTGACTGGTGTACGCAAGGCGGCCGCGCGACCCAAGCCAGCACAAAGCAGTAACGGCTACGTATCGTCCGTGTGGGATTTTCCGCCCGACGTTGACGTCTCGTACGCGGCCCACACGATCTACCGCTGGTACGGAACTCTGCCGGGTCCACTGGTTGGGCGCTTGCTCGACCTCTACGCAGATCCGCAAAGCGCCCTCCCGGTCTGGGATCCGATGTGTGGCGGAGGAACCACCTTGGTCGAGGCGCGCTTGCGGGGCATTCCTGCTGTGGGTTGGGATGTGAATCCGCTCGCGTGCCTCGTTGCGCGAGCGAAGATCCATAGTGGTGCTGTCTCCATCGCTGACGTCGATTCCGCACTGGAGTGGATCCGCGCGCGCGCGGCTGCGCCGAATTGGACCGGAGGCTTTGGGGATGATTCGTTCGCCTACGCTGGCAAGTGGTTTGAGACCGCCGCCCTCGATGCACTCCTAGAGTTGACTGACGTCGTGGCGCAGGTTCCGGCGTCGCCGTCTACGGAGCGGATCCTGCTTCTGGCCCTCGCGGCCTCCACCCGCGATATCGCGGAGGTGGATCCGCGTTGTACGCATCACCTTGTAAGGAAACGCAAGGTGGGGGCCGACCCGTTCGACGTGTTCGAGCGCAAAGCACGAGGCCTTGCAGGTGCGCTGGCAGCTGCGCCCAATCTGGATCAGGTGTCACGCATCTCGGTAGACCAGTGCGACATGGCGAGTGCAAGTGAGCCGCCGCCCTCGAGCCTTGCGATTGTCCATCCGCCGTACCTCGGAATCATTCACTACCACTTGATCCATCGGCTCGGCACGGAACTCTTGCGCTGGGTCAACGAGCGCCGCGCGCCCGAGTGCTTGGACGGCTTCTTGTTTGATCCTGACTGGATCCGCTCTGTGGATGGTTCAACTGACCACGAGGGTGCCTATGGTCACTTCGTCGATCGGATGTGCTCGACATTGGAGCAGGGTGTCGTCCCCGGGGGACATGCAGTTGTGATCATGGGAGACGGGCGCCACAAGGGCCTTCTGCGCCACTCGTTCACGAACGTGATCGGTGTAATGGAGTCACATGGCTTTGCCATGGAAGAGAACTTCATTTGGCTCCTTCAGAACAACGGGGGGATGCACGTCCTTCGCCGGGGGCATCACATTGACCACAACTACATCATGGTCTTCAGGCGGCAAGCATGAGCGTAACCGTTTGGTTCCACGATCCCACCGAGGTCGATCCGGACAGCAGTTGGACAGGGCTAGTGCCGGCGCTCACGGACGCCGACTATCGAGACATCAAGAAGTGCACCATTCCTGCAGTTACAGAGCTGTTCGAGTACGCACGGCCCGATGCTGTAGTCGATGTTGATGGGCAGCCCGTCGTCTCGATTGAGCAGACGGCG